>JAZNUZ010000222.1:0-2771 GCA_045592605.1 Acutalibacteraceae bacterium | reverse complement strand
GCAAAGGCTCGTCGTGCTCATCTCGAAAAATTGGTTGAAGTTTACGGTAAGTAATTTATCTGTGAATTCAAAAGCCCGATACGGAAGTATCGGGCTTACTTTAACCTTATTTAAAAAATAGGAGTTTTTGATGAGCAATTTTAAAAGTTGTTGTTTTACGGGCTATAGACCGTATAAATTCGGTTTCGAATTTTCGGCGGATAATTCGGAATATATAAAACTTGAAAACAAGTTATTCGATGCGGTTTTCTCACTTCCCGAACAAGAATGTTTTACGTTTTATTGCGGTATGGCAATGGGTTTTGACATTCTCGCAGGGGAGACAGTCGCGCTGTTAAAGAGTACATACAAGTCGGCAAAAATCGAACTTGTAGCGGTAATTCCATATGACAAACAAAGCGAAAAGTTTGATGATGAATGGAAGCAAAGATATGACCGCCTTTTGAAAAAATGCGATAGACTTATATATGTTTCCCGCGAATATAATAAGGGTTGCTTTGCTCGGCGTAATAAATATATGGTTGATAACAGTGATTTTGTTATAACCTGGTTTGATGGTAAAAGCGGCGGTACCGCGCAGACTCTCGGTTATGCCAATAAGTTGGGCAAAAAAATAATAAACCTTGCCGAAAACGGCGTACATACCTACGAGTATGATGAGCCGTACGAAATATATGAAGATGAATAAAAGGATGTGCTTTTTGCACATCCTTTTTAATTCACCTTATTTATAGGAGTTCCTTTTAAAAAATGGGATATATTGTTTTCCACAATTTTAAAAAGCCTTTTTCTTGTCTCATACGGCACCCAAGCCGAGTGCGGTGTTATTGTTATATTCGGCGCTTTGAGTAACGGACAGTCATCTCGCATAGGCTCATACGCCACGACATCTACCGCCGCACCCGAGAGTTTACCGCTGACCAGCGCATCACATAGCGCGTTTTCATCTACAAGACCGCCACGCGCGGTATTAATAAAGAAAGATTTGTCCTTGAATTTCTGAAAAAGTTCAGAATTGAACATTTTATTACTTTGCTCGGTTAATGGTATGTGGACCGTTACGATATCTGAATTTTTAAGTAATTCATCAAGGGATACGAATTCTGTCACACCATCATTCCGCACAGTTCTTGTGTGTACAATGACCTTCATATCAAATGCACGGGCAATTTCGGCTACCTTTTTACCTATACTGCCAAAACCAATTATGCCAATAGTTTTATCGGCCAATTCATCGGTAGGAAAGGCAATAGGGGAGAATAACGGACTTTTCACCCAACCGCCTTGTTTTACAAAACTATCATAATCGGATATTTTCGAATAATGATTTAAAATGTAACCAAATGTCTGTTGAGCAACAGCGTTTGTAGAATAACTTCCTGCATTACAAACCGTGATACCGTGTTTAGCGCAATAATCAATGTCAATATTGTTGTATCCCGTTGCAAAGGTACCAACGTATTTTAATTTTCTTGCACATTTAAGTGCGGCGGCATCTAAGGCAATTTTATTGCAGAGCAAAATATCGGTGTCTACGATTTCCTTTAGCAATTCTTCGTAAGTCATATTGTCGTAAACGACAAGGTCACCGAATTTGCGGAATGCATCAAATGACATATCGCCGGTTGTAAGGACGGCGCCTTCGGTAATTACAATCTTCATTGTTTTTTCTTTTGCACCTTTGTTTTACTGCCATCGGCTTCTACTATATAGGCATTATCAAGTTGCGCTTCCAATGAGCGTTTGAATGAGTCTATATACTCGCGCCTTAGTGTATACTGTTCTGCCTTTTCTTCATCGGTAAGACCGACAGTTTTCTGTTTTTTGGCAAGTTCGTTAATTCGGTTGATTTTTTCTTGTGTCATAATTAAAAACCTTTATTTATATTTCGTTTCTTCCGTCTAAAGCGCGGGATAGGGTGACTTCATCAGCAAATTCAAGGTCGCCGCCCACGGGAATACCATAAGCCAACCTTGAAATTTTTATACCCATAGGTTTTATGAGGCGAGAAAGATAACTGGCAGTAGCTTCGCCTTCAACGGTAGGGTTTGTTGCCATAATTACTTCTTCGACTGTGCCATCTGCTAAACGCACCAATAATTCTTTAACGGTCAGTTGTTCGGGACCGATTGAGTCGAGCGGAGAAATGCATCCGTGGAGTACGTGATATAATCCCTTATATTCGCGGGTTCTCTCAAATGCCAGAACATCTTTTGGTTGCTCAACAACGCAGATGGTTGTGCGGTCACGGGATTCACTCGAACAAACATCACAGATTTCAAGGTCGGTAAAGCTTTGACAGCATTTGCAGTAATGTATCTTTTGTTTGGCGTTTACAAGTGCCGCGGCGAATTTTTCAGAATATTCTGTCGGTTGCGACAGAACAAAATAAGCGAGTCGCTGTGCAGTCTTTTTGCCAATTCCCGGCAGTCTCTCAAATTGAGAGACAAGTTCACTCAAAGAAACAATGTTACTTGACATATCTATTTACCTTAAAAGAGTCCCGGTATGTTAAGACCGCTGGTAACAGCACCCATTTCTTCTTCGCTTGTCTTAATAGCATTTGAAATGGCTTCGTTAACCGCAACTGTTATAAGGTCTTCGAGCATTTCAGGGTCTTCGGGGTCTACGGCATCGGGATTGATTTTAATATTTTTTATAAGGTGGCGGCCATCTACAGTGACACTTACAATACCACCGCCTGATGTAGCCGAATATTCTCTGCCTTCAAGGTCTTGTTGAAGGGCTGCCATATCTTCCTGCATCTTCTG
>JAZNUZ010000221.1:0-3430 GCA_045592605.1 Acutalibacteraceae bacterium | reverse complement strand
ATTTTATGTATAGAAGCAGTAATTTACTGTGAAAAGGCTTCTCACAAAGGTATAGTTATTGGCAAAGGCGGAGAAATGCTCAAAAAAGTAGGGAAACTTTCGAGATATGATATTGAAAAGTTTTTTGGAATTAAGGCAGATTTAAAACTTTGGGTAAAGGTGAAAGAAGACTGGCGTAACAGACAAAATTTAATTAACGGTTTTGGACTCGAACAGTAATTTTTTCCTATTATATGCTTAATTCTTTCGGGCAAATTATTAACACGGATGGTAAATGTTATTTTAATTTACGGAGTGATTATAATGAGCTTGGAAGATATTTGGAAGAATTTCGCTAAAACCGGTGATATCAGATATTATATTGAATATAAAAAATTGCAGAACAGTAAAGGAAACGAAAATGCCGATAAAAACAGAAGCATTGGTGCTCAAAGTGATGGACGTGGGGGAGAGCGACCGCCTTTTAACACTTTTAACTAAGGATTTCGGAATAGTTAAAGCCTTCGCATCGGGTGCTAAAAAATTGAAAAGTAAATATTATGCGGGTACTACGGCGCTCAGTTATTCTGATTTTACTTTGAGAGAAGTTAAAGATAGTTATAGAGTGAGTGACGCATATCTTAAACATAATTTTTTCAAAATCGGCAGTGATATAAAACTACTTACTTTAGCACAATATTTCTGCGAAGCCGCAGAGGTGTTGTCGCCGCCCGAACAGGATTCGCACGAAATGTTGCGACTTTTACTTAACAGTTTTTACTATATTGGTTCAGATAAAATTTCGCACCATCAACTTAAAGCAATTTTCGAACTAAGAGCGTTGGCAATTTCGGGTTATATGCCAAATTTACTTGTGTGTGATAATTGTGGAAATTATGATGAAAAGGAAATGTATTTCTTTGCCGATGAAGGTGTCTTGAATTGTAAAGAGTGTAATTCAGATAATTATAGCGGAATTTTGCTCGATGCAACGCTTATTTCTGCTATGAGACATATTGTTTACAGCGATTTTGAAAAAATTTTTTCTTTTAGTGTCCCCGAAGAGAAAGCAAAACGGTTGACCAAAATAACCGAAAAGTTTTTAATCACTCAAACAGAAAGAAAATTTAAAACTCTGGATTTTTATTATAGTCTGGATTAGGAGTACATAAATGTATACTTTCCCTAAAAAATACGCCGACACACTGGAATTGAATAAAATTCTTGAAATGCTTTCAAATGAAGCGGCGTTGCCGGATGCGGCAAAAGTAGCATTGCAGTTGGAAATCAATACTGAATTTGAAAAAGTACGGTCGTCCTTAAACGAGACTTGGGCGGCTTATTCTATGTTGGCAAAAACCACATCGCCATCGTTTGGAAAAGCAACAGATAATTCATCGGCATTAGCAAGAGCTGCAGTTGGTGCATCGTTATCATTTAAGGAATTATTGGATATTGGTGAAACTTTGCGTTCTGTAAGGGTTTTGTGTGATTGGCGCGTTTATTTTGATAAGGAAAATAAAAATGAAATAGATTATTTGTTTGAACAATTAAGCCCAAACAAATATTTTGAAGAAAAGATTTTTTCGTGCATTAAGAATGAAGAAGACCTTAACGATGATGCATCGGTTGAATTAAAAAATATCAGAAGAAAAATTATTACCGCTTCCGCTAACATCAGAGAAAGACTTGAAAGAATTGTACGCAGTCAGGAAACATCGAAATTTTTGCAGGAAGCGATTATTACACAACGTGACGGTAGATTTGTTGTGCCCGTAAAAGCTGAATTTCGTGGCGTTTTTTCGGGAATTGTACACGATTCTTCGTCTTCGGGTGCCACATTGTTTATTGAACCTATGTCGGTTGTCGAAATTAATAACGACCTTAGGGTTCTTCGCCTTAAAGAAAAAGAAGAAATCGAGAGAATTCTTGCTGAATTATCTGCCGAAGCTGCAACTTTCGGGGATGCAATCATATCTTCCTATAATGCTTTAGTTAAACTTTCTCTCGTTTTTGCCAAGGCCAATCTTGCCTATAAACAAAAAGCGACTATGCCCAACATCAATAGTGATGGCAGGGTGGTGCTAAAAAATGCACGACATCCGCTTATTAATCCTAATGATGTTGTACCAATATCCCTAACACTCGGTACCGATTATAATTCGCTCATAATTACAGGTCCAAACACGGGCGGTAAGACCGTAACTCTTAAAACAATCGGTCTGCTTACCTTGATGACAATGTGCGGACTTTTGATTCCGTGCGATGATATGAGTGAAATTTGTGTTTTCGACAAAATTCTTGTTGACATTGGTGATGAACAAAGTATTGAGCAATCTCTATCTACCTTTTCTTCGCACATGGTCAATATTGTCTCTATTCTATCCGATGCCACACCGTTTAGTCTTGTTTTACTGGATGAGTTAGGCGCAGGTACCGACCCGATAGAAGGGGCGGCGTTAGCACGGGCAATTCTTCATAAACTTTTACAGAAGGGAAGCAGAATTGCCGCCACTACTCACTATGCCGAACTTAAATCATACGCGATTGAGACCGATGGAGTTGAAAATGCATCTTGCGAATTTGATGTTGAAACGCTGCAACCAACCTATAGACTTATGATTGGTGTTCCGGGCCGCTCAAACGCTTTTGCTATTTCAAAAAAATTAGGTATTGATGAAGAAATAATAAACAATGCAAATAGTTATATTTCCGAAGAAGACAAGAAGTTTGAAAATATTATTTCTGCGCTTGAGACCGAGAGACAAAAGGCGACAAAAGAACGTGAAAAAGCCGAAATTTTAAAGCAAAAAATCATTAAGGAAAAGTCTGTTGCCGATGAAATGCGTAAAAAGGCGGAAACAGAATCAAAGAAAATCCTTGAAAAAGCAAAGCAACAAGCCGAGAATATTATTGAGAATACCCGCTATAAATCAAACGTACTGTTAAACCAACTAGATGACATGCGCAGAGACTTTAATAAGGAAAATGCGTCATCCGGATATTCTAATGCGACACGACTCGCTAAAAATACACTCAATTCCATGCTTGATGACTCAAATCCCGTAGAAAACACCATTAGTAATTATGTTTTGCCACGACAAGTTGTAATAGGGGATAGCGTTAAATTATCTGATATTGGTAAAGATGGTGAAATTTTAGAAATTAAGGGCGAAAAAATCAAGGTAAAATCCGGAAATTTAACCATTTGGACTACTCTTGATAAAATTATTCTTTTAGAAAACGCGCCAAAGCCAAAGGTTAAAAATCACTCGGTTACGGGTGTGAAATCTGTAAAGAACAGAATCGCTACTTCAGAAATTGACATGCGCGGAATGGCAACTGATGAGGGAATAATTGCGCTTGATAGATTTATTGATAATGCGGTAATGTGTGGAATGACCACCGTAACCATAATTCACGGTAAAGGCACAGGTGTTTTGCGCAAGGC
>JAZNUZ010000220.1:0-2715 GCA_045592605.1 Acutalibacteraceae bacterium | reverse complement strand
TTTTTTCTATTGTCCGTTTTTACTGGACTTGTACAGTTTTTAGACTTTCGGGTTGCTTTAACTTATTTTACGAGAAGAGCCATTTTATTGGGTTCTATAGTAAATTCTTTAGACTTAACGCCAGTGAGTCTGTCGGTCCACTCATCAGCCAAAACAAGCTTATACGTCTCGTTTGACATATTAGATGCCGCCATATAAATCTTTTCGTTAGTAAATGTACTTACTACGATTTTTTCAGGAATTTCAGACTTAACAAGGTCGGTTTCCTTAATATCTATATGACAGATGCTGCCTTCTGTAACCATTTCCTTATAGAGTGCTAAGTATTTATACCAAGACTCTATTGCCAACGGGTTATCAGGGGTCGCAGACCATTCTGAATAGCAGTACGGTCCGTTTTTATGAGATTCATACCATTCTTTAATCTTGCGATAGTGCTGTGTAACAATTTCTTCTGCCCAATCGATGCCTTCAATTTCGAAATCGAGCAACGCGCCTGTTTTAGGTCTGCCGTATTTAAGCATCGGGAACTGCAAGAACGGGATAAAGTGTGTATACTGCTCATCGGGGTCGGTATCCGCAATATGACGGCTATCAATAACCGGTACAACATAAGGCTTGTGATTGCGTGTTTTTTCAAACTCTGCGTAATTTCTGCAGCCCTCGCCTACCCAGATATAGTCGTAAACCTTTTCATCATAAGGTATACCGTGCGGTCCTGAAATATGGATTTTATAAATACCGCCTCTTGCCTTAATCATATTATAAATACGGTACATCATATCTTCGTTATATACGCGAGACAGATGTGTACTGTCTTCACCAAGGTCGGGTGTACCAAGATCATTATAAAGACCATCTAATCCGTATGTATCAAGCAAAGCTTCGATTCTCGGCATAATGTAAGAAATCCATTCAGGTGAACTTGCAGAGCAGCGTCCCAAATGATAATAAACTTCGATAAGCGGGTTGCTGGGTTTGAAGTCTTCGGTATAATCGGGGTCGGTCATTTCAAAGAATCCGCTACTAATGTAAGCAATAACCTTTAAACCATGAGAATGAGCCGCTTTAACAAATTCCTTCATACCGTCGGGGTCGGGACAAGTAAACTTATCGCCGCCAATATAACGCATAATATCAATCCATTCCATATGGATTTGGATGAAATCTGCACCGTTATCGGCAATTTCCTGTAACAACTTATGGTCATACTCGGTAGGTGCGAATTTAAGAGTATGAGAAGGATATTCGCCCATATTGTAATAAACCTGACCGGGCATATAATCCTTAACACGATGTCTGTAACGGAATGATTTATTACCGTTTTCAACTTCGGCAATATTTTCGGTTCTGCGTTTTTGTTCTTCAAAGGTCAAACGCTTCATCTGTTTCATAATAATAATCCCCTTTTGCTATTATGCTTTGAAAGGCAAGAATTCGCCGTTCTTATTCGAACTTTCGATAAGTGTTTCAATAAGTTTAACCGATGTAGCAGCGCTTTCAGGTGTATTTACTGTATTTTCTTCGCCGCTTTCGATATTTTCAACAAAGAACTTAATTTCGCTGAAATAGAAATCATCCGGCTCAATATCAGCAACAAAAGCTTCACCGCCGCGGGGATAAATTGTAATTGTATCGTTTGCGAGTTGAACGGTAGCATTTTCAAAACCAACACAGAATTCTGCGCTGAACGGCATACCTTCTTTTGACCAGTCACCCATAGCGAGTACAGAGAAGCCTGGGTAAAGAAGTGTAGAATGAGCAATATCCTTCGATGCATAAATATCCTGTGAGCAGCAAGAAACCGACTCAGGCTCACCGAATATAGCACGGATAATATCAATATCGTGGATATGCATATCGTTGATACAACCGTGTGAACGGTCATAGTTCATAAACCAGTTTTCCCAACCCCATACAGGCGGTCCACTAAATCTATGGAATACTGCGGATTTAACTTCGCCGTAGGTCTTATCTGCAACGAGCTTTTTGAGATAGTTGTACTTATTGCTAAAGCGTAAGCACTGACCAATCATAAGCTTTTTGCCGCTTTCCTTTGCGGCTTCTACCATTTTGCAACAGTCGGCATAGAAAAGGCTCATCGGCTTTTCGCAAAGAACGTTGTAGTTCATTTTCAATACTTCAATGGTAGTTTCGGCGTGTAAGAAGGTAGGAAGACAAATGTCAACCAAATCAACTTCTTCGTTTGCGAGCATTTCGCGCCAATCGGTATATTTTGATACACTTTCATCAAGCTCAATATCAGATGTACCGATATTTAACTGCAATTTTTCTTCGAAACGCTTGGGGTCGATATCGCAAACCGATACCAATTTTACCTTACCTTCTTTTTCAAGTTGTAAGTAAGAACCGAGATGGGATGTTTTAGCAATACCGCCAAAACCGATTAATGCAACTCTAACCATAGTCTTTTCTCCTTAATATTTTAAAATTTTATCAATAGCTTCTGAGCTATTTTTGAGTACTTCTTCGGTGTTATCACCGCTTGGGAATACTTCGGCAGTAACCCAACCGTCGTAACCAATGCCCTTAAGCGCTGACATAACCGCCTTATAATCAACGTCGCCCGTTAATATATCAACAAAGCCGTCCAATGTGCCAACCGAACGCTTAAAGTCCTTAAAGTGAACTTTAGCAATTCTGCTACCTAAAATATTAATCCAATGTTCCGGGAAGCCGTTTATAACGACATTA
>JAZNUZ010000219.1:0-1636 GCA_045592605.1 Acutalibacteraceae bacterium | reverse complement strand
GAAAAGAAAATGTCGGAAAAATAATAGACTATGTTGCGGGAAGAAACAGGTATGTAGGCTACTTAATCTCGGTCGCGGCAAACTCGTATAAAAATTTAAATATTGCCTTAGACTGTGCAAACGGCGCTTCCTGGATGACGGCAAAAGCGGTTTTTGATGCGTTAGGTGCGAAAACCCACGTTATTAATGCAGAACCTGATGGCATTAATATAAATTTAAATGCAGGGTCAACACATATTGACTCTCTCTGCCATTTTGTAAAAGAAACAAAGTGTGATGTCGGTTTTGCTTTTGATGGGGATGCCGACAGATGTATTGCGGTAGATGAAAACGGCAATGTGATTAACGGCGACCATATCATATATATTTTAGCAAAAATGTTGCAAAAGAAAGGTCTTTTGAAAAATGATACCGTTGTGGCAACCGTTATGTCAAACATCGGATTTTTTAAAGCTATAGAAAATGCGGGTATGAAGTGTATACAAACCACCGTTGGAGACAAATATGTACACGAAGCTATGATGAAAAACGATGTAAGCATCGGCGGTGAACAAAGCGGTCACACCATTATTAAAAAGTATGCATCTACGGGCGACGGTATACTGACCGCAATTTTGCTTACCGAATGTATGATGGAAAGCAAACTTCCGCTCGGCGTTCTCGCGGCAGATGTAAAAATGTATCCGCAAACAGTAAAAAACATCATCGTTTCGGATAAATCTGCCGTAACTAAAGATGAAAATGTTATATCGCTTATTAATGAAATTAAGGCGGTGCTTGGAAACTCCGGCAGAATACTGCTCAGAGAAAGCGGCACAGAACCCGTGATTCGTGTAATGGTCGAATGTGACAGTCTTAAAGATTGCGAACTGTACGCAGATAAAGTGATTTCGCTTATAAAAAAACAAGGATATGCAAAATAATAAATATCCACCCGCATAGCGGGTGTTATTTCATTTTCGGGCATAGCCCTAAACGATACTGGCGGCGCACAAGTGCGCTTTTTAGTTGGCCTGCCAGCCATGCAATAATTACTTACTACCCATAAATGGGTCCCGCGGGTCGAAAAGACTTAATTGGTCTGTTTCCTTATCGTGCTTTAATTGGTTTGAGATATATTCCTTTATAGCCTTAGTGTTTTTACCCGCGGTATCGACGTAATATCCCTTGCACCAAAATTCGCGATTTCGGTACGCGAATTTCATATTACCCCACTTTTGAAATATTAAAAGTGCGCTCTTTCCTTTTAAATATCCCATAAACCCTGAAATGCTCATTTTGGGTGGGATACTTACTAGCATATGTATATGGTCGGGACATACTTCACCCTCTACTATTTCTACACCTTTCCATTCACAAAGTTTTCTTAATATTTCTCTTATTTCCAACCTTTTATCTTCATAGAAAACCTTTCGTCTGTATTTTGGTGCAAAAACTATGTGGTACTTGCAATTCCATTTTGTGTGTGCTAAACTATTTGTATCAATTTGTTCTTTTTTCATTTTTAAATCCTCCATTTGTGTTTTAGTTTGACTGGCAGGTCGCTACTATTTTAACACATATGGAGGATTTTGTTTTGTTCATCGGTTAACCTCTTTTGAACCACGCGACTATCGCGTGGTTTTCGTTATACAAA
>JAZNUZ010000218.1:0-3335 GCA_045592605.1 Acutalibacteraceae bacterium | reverse complement strand
GTTTAACCTGCATATCAAAAATAGAATCGGGGTTAACGCTTATACCGAAATTGTTTTTAATATGGTTTGACAGGCGCTCTTTATTAGCGTGTTTTATTTTATCAAGTTCCAGTAAAACGTTCTTATTTCCGCTGAATTTTTCAAGTTCCGAAAGAGCTGCGGCATCGGTTATAAATTTATCACCAATAAGTTCTGTTAAATAATTTGTAAGCAACGGGTTTGCCTGACAGAGCCAACGGCGGTGAGCAATACCGTTAGTAACGTTGGTGAATTTTTCAGGTGTCATTTTATAAAAATCATTGAAGAGAGATTTTTTGAGAATATCACTGTGTAACTTAGATACACCGTTAACACTGTGGGATGCAGCAACACAAAGATTTGCCATATGAATCATACCGTTCTGAATTATGGCATTGCGTTCGCATATTTCTCTGTCACCGGTCAAGGTGAGCATTTGTTCGCGGAAACGTTTATCGATTTCTTTTACAATCTGATAAATTCTGGGCAGTCGGCGGCTAAACAAATCAACCGACCAACATTCAAGAGCTTCTGCCATAACCGTGTGATTGGTATATGCTACTGTTTTTGTAACGATATCCCACGATTTTTCCCAACTATATCCACATTCATCAAGTAAAAATCGCATTAATTCGGGTATACAAAGGGTAGGGTGAGTATCGTTAATGTGTATAGCAACCTTATCCGAAAGATTTTCAAGTGTATCATAGATGCGCAAATGGCGGTTTAGTATATCCTGAACAGATGCAGATACCAAGAAATATTGCTGTCTGAGTCGCAAAGATTTACCTTCCAGATGATTATCTTCGGGGTAGAGCACCTTACTGATAACTTCGGTGTTTGCTTTTTCTTCAAGAGCTTTTACATAGTCCCCTTGATTGAATGCCGACATATTGATGTCTTGGTATTCAGCACTCCAGAGCCTCAACGCGTTAACGGTTTTGCCGTTTTTACCGGGAACCATAAGGTCGTAGGGCATTGCGCGTACCGTTGTATAGCCTTGGTGCTCAATATTATGGTGGTTTCCATCCCAGGATTCGTTTATATATCCATCAAATTTTACATCCACTGCAGAAGCGGGTCTTGGTTCAAGCCAAACACTGCCGCCGGGCAACCAGAAATCAGGCATTTCTGTCTGCCAACCATCAACGATTTTCTGACGGAAAATTCCGAATTCGTATTTTATGCAATAGCCCATAGCGGGATAATTACCGCTTGAAAGCGCATCTAAAAAACAGGCGGCAAGTCGGCCAAGACCGCCGTTTCCAAGACCTGCATCGGGCTCAAGTTCATAAAGATTTTCAATTTTTACATTAAAAGATTTAAGGGCTTCTCTTACGGGTGACTCAAGATTTAGGTTAAAAAGGTTGTTTTTGAGAGAACGACCCATTAAGAATTCCATACTTAAGTAGTAAATAGTTTTGGCTTTTTGTTTGGCTGTTTCTTTTCTAAAGGCAGTGCGTCTTTCTGTCAAAATATCAAGAATAACAAGTGCGGTAGCCTTATAAAAGAACTCATCAGACGCGTGAGACGGACTGATACCAAAGTTGTGCGATAGTTTGCGTTCAATAAGTTCTGCAATTTTTTTTGCGGTAAATTCTGTTTGCATAAAATCTCTCCGTTTTAATATTTGTTCGAATATTATTATTCCAATACTATAATACAATATTCTGAGCGAAACTGCAAGTAGATACTGTGACTGATTTTATAACGAATTTTATACAAAATACATAAATATTTTTGATAAATTTAATTCGGCATAAAAAAATATATGCAATTTCTACAAAAAACTGCATATATTCGGGTATAACAAAAGCGCCTTAAAAAAGGCGCTTAAAGAATTATTCGTTTACGAGTTCTTCAGGTGAGCAGTCGCATTCAATATAACCGTCAACACAGTCGTTATTTTTGTTTAAATATCTGTCAATGATTACTGCAACTCCCGCAGCTAAAGCAACAATACCGATAATAATTGAGATACCCATAAAAAAATTCTTAGCTTTCATAAAAAATTCCACCTTCCTTAAAAATATTATACAATAAAATCAACAAAAAGTCAATCACATAAACGGTGCGAATAAGTGAAGTACGCTCTGTTTTATTTTTTGCAGTAACGGTCTTTTTTTCCACACAGTAGGACTAATTTCTTCACACACAGCAAATATTTCTTCAAAATTATTTCTAATATCCTTTATTGAATTACTGCCCGACATCCATAAACCGCATTCAAAGTGCAGATAAAGACTTCGGTAGTCCATATTAATTGTTCCCACAGTTGCGACATTATCATCGGATAAAAATAATTTTGAATGAATAAAACCCGGTGTATATTCGTAGATTTTTACCCCCGACTCTAAAAGTTCGGAATAATAATACTGTGTTACGGGGTGTACGTACCATTTATCAGGTATTGATGGAGTTGCAATTTTTACATCAACCCCCGATTTTGCCGCAAGGCATAGCGCGTTAATCATATTGTTGTCGAGAATAAGATACGGGGTCGCTATATAAACGTAACGTTGAGCATTATTGAGTATCTGCATATAAATTCCTGCAGCGGGGTTTTTTGAATTCAAGGGGTCATCGCAATACGGTATATAAAAACCATCGTTCTCTGTCGTGAAATCAACCGAGTGACTCTTAAAATCGATAGATTTTCTCGTTGTAAATTCCCACATAATCGCAAACATATATATAAAACTTTTTACAGCGTTGCCCTTTACCAGTATAGCGGAATCCATCCAGTAGCCAAAACGCTCAAAGCGGTTAATATATTCATCCCCGATATTGATGCCACCCGTAAAGGCAACCTTGCCATCAATCACTATGATTTTTCTGTGGTCACGGTTGTTCATAAAAATATTGATGGATGGGGTTATGGGATTGAAGCGTGAGACTTCTATGCCGGTTTGTCTTAGTTCCTTGGCGAATTGTTTAGATTGATACTTAATTGAACCGAAATCATCATAAATTATTTTGATTTCAACACCCATTTTTGCTTTTTCTTTTAGTATTTCAAAAATTTCATTCCACATACTGCCTTCTGCAAGAATAAAAAATTCAATATAAATATATTTTTCGGCAAGTTTCAGTTCTTCGAGTAAGCGCGGCATAAGTTTTTCACCGGGGGATAAAAACTCACTTTGAGTACCGGCATATACGGGCATTTCGGCTTCTCGGCGTATATATTCTGCCTGTCGGAAATGAATCATATCAGAATAATTAAGATGAGATACGGTTTTGCTGTCATCAGGTAGGAATCTTGAATATTTGTTTATACACTTTCTCATTCTGCGGTTTATGTGCGGAAAAATGCG
>JAZNUZ010000217.1:0-3276 GCA_045592605.1 Acutalibacteraceae bacterium | reverse complement strand
AAATATTAATTGTAGATGATGACTTAAATATTTGTGAATTGCTAAAACTTTATCTTGAGAAGAATGGTTTTTCAACACTAATTGCTAATGATGGTGAAGCAGCAGTTGCGTTATTTAATCAGAAATCTCCTGATTTGGTGCTTTTGGATATTATGCTACCCAAATTAGACGGTTGGCAGGTATGTCGTGAAATCAGAAAATCATCTGATGCTCCAATAATTATGTTGACAGCAAAAGGTGAAACGTTTGATAAGGTTTTGGGGCTTGAATTAGGAGCAGATGATTATATCACAAAACCATTTGATACCAAAGAAGTCATCGCGCGTATTAAAGCGGTTCTTCGCAGACTTAAACCCAAAAATCAAGATAACGAAAAAGTGGCAAAATTTGATAAACTGGTAATTAATTTAACAAACTACGAACTTATCGTGAATGATATTCAGATTGATACTCCACCGAAAGAATTAGAACTTATATATCATCTGGCAAGTAACCCGAACAGAGTTTTCACCAGAGACCAACTATTAGATGAAGTATGGGGTTTTGACTACTACGGAGATTCACGAACTGTTGATGTTCATGTAAAACGTTTGCGCGAAAAACTCGAAGGTGTTTCTGATAAATGGGAACTGAAAACTGTTTGGGGCGTAGGCTATAAATTCGAAGTGAAATAATATGAAATCAAAATTATTTAATAAATTCTTTTTAACAGTATCTATCATAATTATTGTAAGTTACACAACAGTTTTTGCCATTTTAAGTTTCGTTATTTCTAATTATTTTTCCAAAGAAAAATATGAATTGCTGGAAGATAACTGTATTTCGGTAGCAAAAATAGCTTCGGTTGATATCACTTCCAGCAACTTCAAGAGAAATATATATAACATTATACGTGTGCAGAATGATGTCTCGGACATTGACATTTTTATAAGCGATTCTACGGGCAAAATTTTGCTTTGTGGATGTGATGGATACTTAATGGGGGATAAATGCATCCATAACTCTAAACAGGTTTCAGAAAATATTTTGGTTAAGGCAAAGCAAAAAAATTTCTTTGAAATCGGAACGGTTGATAATTTATATTCTGAAAATCATTACACCGTTGGTATACCACTCGAAAGCGGTGAGGGGGAGATTATAGGCTGTGTTTTTTCAGCAACCTCCTCAGACTCTCTAAAAAACATCCTTAATACACTGAGAAACCTGTCGTTGCTTTCGGCAATAATTCCGATTATTATTGCTTTTATTACGCTATATTCACTCACATATAGATTTTCAAAGCCGCTAAAGAATATGTCGGATGCTGCCAAAAAAATGGCTAAAGGCGATTTTTCGCATAGAATCCCCGTTATCAGCGATGATGAAATAGGGGAATTATCGGTCTCGTTTAATAATATGACCGATTCATTAGCAAAACTCGAAAAGATGCGCCGTAATTTTATCGGTAATGTATCCCATGAATTGCGCACCCCAATGACTACTATAGCCGGTTTTATTGATGGAATGATAGACGGTACAATCACTGAAGAAAACAGGGAGCACTATCTTAATATTGTCAGCAATGAAATCAAACGATTATCCAGGGTTGTTGAGTCTATGCTTAATCTGGCAAAACTTGAATCGGGTGAAATTAAACTCAATCCTACCACATTTAATATTTCGGAATGTTTAATAAATATTTTAATAAGCCGCGAACAGATAATTGAAAAGAAAAATATTAATATCGTAGGATTAGATAAAATTGGGCCTGTCACAGTTTTTGCTGACTATGATTTAATTTATCAGGCAATTTACAATCTGGTTGATAATGCAGTAAAATTTACCAACGATAATGGCGTTATTTCTTTCAAAATGATTCAGCAGGGCAATGAGATTAATTTATTAATAAAAAATACCGGACCCGGTATTTCGGGTGATTCTTTACAGTATATTTTTGAACGTTTCTTTAAAGGGGATAAATCACGTTCTTCAAATACGGAAAGTACGGGAATTGGTTTATTCATTGTTAAGAAAATAATTGAGCTGCACGGTGGAAAAATTGTTGCAGATAGCAAGGAAAACGATTATACTATATTTAAGGTTATGTTGCCTATTAACTATGGAGGAAAACTTTGATGGATGAAATGAATGTAGAAAACAATGAACAACCGGAGAATGTTGATGAATTGTTTGAAATTTCGCAAGATGATATAGCTTCTGAAGATTTAGTTGCAGATGATATCGAAAACACCGAGAAAACAGATGATGATTTTGACTCTTATGAAGAAGAACCGAATTTCTCTTTTGAACCACCGATTGAGATTAAAGATTTGGATACCCAAGATAATAACAACAAGAGTAAAGGTCTTAAAACTTTTGTTATCATTTTATGCTTTTTGCTTTCGGTTAGTATTGCTGCATGTGGCGGATATATCTTCGGTTCAAATAGTAAAAAAACCACTGTTAACGGTATAGAACTTCAGCAAAAGCCAAGTGCTGAAAAAGTTATGTCTACCGAAGAAGTGTATAATTTTGTAAATCCATCGGTTGTGGGTATCACGATTTATAATTCGGATGGTGTTAAGGGATATGCGAGTGGTGTCATTTATTCCGAAGATGGTTTTATAATTACAAACGACCACATTTACGAAAATGTTACTGATGCTAAATTTAAGATTTTCGATTATGAAGGCAATTCGTATGATGCGAATTTTATTGCGGGGGACTCGAGAAGTGATTTGGCGGTCTTGAAGGTAAATAGCGATGGATTTTTCGCGGCAACTTTTGGAAACTCTGATGAAATAAATTTTGGTGAATCAGTAGCTGCTATCGGCCGCCCAAACAGTCCTACCGATAATTCATCGATAACGAGTGGAATAGTTTCATGCCCGAATCGACTTGTTTCTAATTCGACTAATTATTCTTCCAAACTAATTCAAACCGATTCTGCAATAAATCCCGGGAGCTCCGGTGGCGCATTAGTTAATATGTACGGTCAGATTATAGGTATAACCTCATCAAAACTTATCGGTAATTCTTACGAAGGTGTTGCATATGCAATACCTACCGTGACCGTTAAAAAAATAGTAGAATCACTCCTTAAAAACGGTAAAGTTGTTAATCGTGGGCGTTTAGGCATCACTTACCAGGATGTTAGCAGTGTCTCTGTTAATGACAATACAATTTCATATGGTTTGAGAATTGTAAGCATATCTGAAGAGAGCGATATGTACAATAAAGCTTCTGCAGGAGATATAATTGTCACCGTTAACGGAGAAAAAGTTTCTTCCGATGATA
>JAZNUZ010000216.1:0-6397 GCA_045592605.1 Acutalibacteraceae bacterium | reverse complement strand
TCATTTATCTGCTCTCTCATTCCGCTGATTGCGGCATATATCGGTTTTATAGCAGTGGCACTCGACCCGGTAGTCAGCGCCGATATATCACATATATTGATATCAGGACTATTTACCGCGTTTATGATGCTGTTCTGTGGCGCATTTACACTGCTATTTGTTATAACGGCAGGTACTGTATTTGATTCAGTTGTTTCTTTTGCCGTAGTAAATGTGGGACTTCCGCTTATATGCTTTTTGATACTCGGTATGTGTGAAGATAACCTTTATGGATGTGTATCAATTCAGTATGATTTATATGTGCGTTATGTCTCACCATTTGCTTGGGCTCTGATTAGTTTTTTGTATTTTTTAACTTCACCGGATACAGTGAATTGCTTTGCGATTTGGCCGACCGTTGTCGTAACCGTTCTTACTGCTCTGTTTTTGTGTGCCGCGGTGCTTTTGTATAAACGGCGCAAGAGTGAAAAAGCCGGTGAAGCCTATGCCTTTGGATTTATGCATTATATAATAGGAACGGTAGTTTCTATAGTATGCTATTTCATACTTGGCGCAATTTTTGCCGATGACAGATTGAGCTTGTCTTTCTGGTTATCGGGTGCCATAGGAGCTATAATTGGTGCGGTAATATATAATGCCGTTACAAACCGCGGTTTCAAGAAGATTTCAAAGGCGGCGGTATCTGGCGCTGTTGCTATAGCAATAATCGGTTTGACTACAATGTCCGTGGCATTTGATTTCTTTGGTTTTGAAGATTTTGTGCCTAAGAACAACGATATTACCCGTGTTACAATAGGATATCGCGGAATGGAAATGGATGCCGACGATGTGACTAATGCGACCAACCTTCATAAAATAATTGTAGCCGAAAAACCTGATGTTGAGTATTATATGGCAACCTATGATTATGGCAAAATGAGCGAATGGGTTTCATTTACCTATAAGCTGAAAAATGGCAAAACGGTTGAAAGACGGTATATAATCCCATTTAGGTTTGCTATTCCCGAAAAGGTGGAAATTATAAAAGAAGATTTACTAAAAGAGCTAAATAATCAGTTTGATAAATTTTTGGGTAAAGAATTTACCCTTGAAGGCAACTTTGATAAATATTCAGAAAACGATAAGCGCTATGTGGTAGATATTGGTCGCGAAGAAGCCGAAAGACTGATTAAAGCATATATTGCGGATGTATCCAAGGCAGATGAGAGTGTATTATTCAGTAAAAACTACTACGAAACCCCGACACTGCATATTCACGGCTCGTATATCAGTAATAAATATACATCGGTAAACGATGAATATACAGAGTATGATAGTTTTAACTTCAGTTTTTACTGCGCTGAAGAATATACGGAATTTTCCGCAGTAATGGATAGTCTTAATATGGAAGAAAGAAATGAGGCTTATACCGAAATTAAGTAAATATAAAAAGCACTGTGAATTCGCAGTGCTTTTTGCTTTTAAAATTTTTCCAACAGGCATATTGTTGTTGACATAATACGACCAAAACCGTATAATTAAAATGAGATTTTTTGTAGTACTTTTAGCGAAAGGAGTGGACAAAATGCACAGATCATTAATCAAAAAAATAGTTTCATTAATACTCTCTGTGAGTTTTTTATTAGCGCTCTTTAATTTGCCCGCTTCGGCTATTGAATTCCCGGTATATGGCATAGTAATAAGTGAAAAAGGTGCGAATGTTTATTCGCAACCCGGATATGTATCAGGCAGCATTGATGGCAGACTTGACCCATCAAAACCGAGCGATAAACTTGCAAACATTCCTGCAAATGAAAAGATAAAGATACTTTCCATCAAACAGGATGCCGATGGTGATGCGTGGTATGAAGCGTGTTACGGTACAGATTATCAGAATAAGGGATTTGTTTTCTGTGATAGTATTAAGCTTATAGCTTCGTATACAACAGATGAAAAATTTGAAACCTGGCTTACCGAACAGAAATTCCCCGAAAGTTATAAACCTGCACTCAGGGAACTACATACTCTCTATCCGAATTGGAAATTTTATGCCGACCACACAGAACTTGATTTTGGTAAGGTTGTAAAGGCGCAAAACGGCGAAGTCGGTTATAAATATGTACATATGAATAGTGATATTTCCTGGAAAACATATGAAGAAGGCGAGTACGACTGGGAACTTGAAACAGAAAACGATAATGACAGATGGAAAAAATATGATGGCGCCTGGATTAAAACAACAGACCAGGTTGTAGCATATTATATAGACCCACGTAATTTTCTTGATACGAGAAGTGTATTTATGTTCGCATCCGAAAAATTCGATGCCGAACGTGAAAATCTCCAACTTGTTCAAGATGCGGTGAAGGGAACCTTTATGGATGCTAAGTTGCCCGATAATCAGTCAAAAACGTATGCAGATGTTATTCTTGCGGCAGCTAAGGAAACGGGTGTCAGTACAGCTACTATTGTTGCTCTTATTTTGCAAGAACAGGGTAACAATGGTGAAAGCAATCTGATTTCAGGTAAGTATACATATACCGACAAAGGAACGGTTATGAAAGACCTTGTAGGGTACTATAACTTCTTTAATATAGGCGCTTATGCAGAACCTAACAAAGGTTTTTCATCGGCGGTACAACGCGGTCTTTGGTGGGCGAAAGGGGCAGGTAGCGGTGCGACTTCGTATGGCAGACCCTGGAACACAAGAGAGAAGGCAATTCTTGGCGGCGCACAATATTATGGTGGAAATTATGTAAAAGTAGGTCAGGATACAATATACTATAAAAACTTCAATGTTTTCAAAAACACCACACACGATTTACATACCCATCAATATGCTACAAACCTGCAGGATAGTCTCGGCAAAGGAACTGTTATGGCAAATGCAATGTTTTCGTTACTTGATGGGGAAGTGATTTTCCACATTCCCGTTTATAAAAATATGCCCGAAAAAACGGAGTTGCCGACAAAGGGGACTAATAACAACAGATTTTTGGAAAACCTGTCCATCCAAGGTTACGAAGAAGAGTTTAGTAGTTTCAACAGATATAACTATTCGTACGAAGCGATTGTTCCCCACGAAACCTATAAAATAAATATCTTAGCAACCCCATCGGCCAGTGACGCTAAGGTTACAGGCACGGGTGAAGTTCGACTGAAGACAGGTGATAACGAGTTTAATGTTACGGTAACTTCATCAAGCGGTCTTACCAGTACATATAAGTTAACGGTTCACAGAAAAGGACCTGCCGAAGGAGAAGCCGAAATACCCGAATTAAATACAGAATATAAAGTCACAACAAAAATATCGGGTGTGGAGACAGGTACAGATGTACAAACCTTTATGACAAAACTTGGCGTAGAAAAAGGTAAGGCGGTTGTGATATCCGCCGATGGTAAAGAAAAAACCGAAGGCGAGTTGGTTACGGGTGACACATTATATTTATATGATGCAAACGAAAAAATTCGGCAGACATACCCTATAGTAATCGGTATCGATGAAGAAGATGAGGGAACCAACAGTTATTTAAAAAGATTGTTTATTCAAGGCTATGAAGAACAGTTTAAAGACTTCAAGAGTGATGATTATTCATATAAAGCAGTTGTTAAGTTTTCCAGTGAGAAAATAAATATCGTAGCAACGCCATCATCGAGTACATCGACAGTTACGGGCACGGGACAGGTGAAACTTGCTGTCGGTAATAATGAGTTGGAAATTAAGGTAACTGCATCAAAGGGTAATACCAGTACATATAAATTACTGGTTGTCAGAGAATCTGCACCTGAACTCAATACCGAATATAAGACTGATACCAATATAACAGGAATTCAACCCGAAACCGAAATTTCTGCCTTTAAAACCAAATTGGGAGTAAAAAACGGTAAAGCGGTTATTCTTGATGCTTCGGGCAAGGAGAAAACAAGTGGTCTTATAGCTACGGGGGATACCGTTCATTTGTATGATAACAATGGTAAAATTTATAAAAGTTATCCCGTAGTAATCTATGGCGATATTGACGGTAACGGCAAAATTAATTCTGTTGATTTGCTTACAGGTCAAAAGCATATATTAAAGCAAAGAACACTCGGAGAGATTTATGTAAAATCTATGGATATTGACCATAACTCATCTATAAACTCGGTAGATTTGCTTGTAGGACAAAGACACATTTTAAAGATAAAACAAATAGTACAGTAACGGAGATAAGGTTATGATAAAAAAGAGAATTCTAACAATATTTTTAATAGTAGTGGTAGTGTTTGGGAGTGCGTTTATAATTCCCGCCGCCGCTGCCGGTGCAGGTATATCGGCACCATCATCAGCTTTTTTAAATGATGAAATTACCGTTACCGTCACATTTCAGTGCACAACGGGTTCGGGTAAGGTCGGCGCAATAGATGCTACGTTAAGCTTTGATGCTACGGCACTTCAATGTACATCAAATCCTGCGGGTACAAACGCAGATGGAAACGGAAAATATCTGATTTCATATTATGATGCGGCCAATACTTCGGCTACTCACAGCATGACATTCAAATTCAAGTGTAAAAAGGCGGGAACTTCCGGTATTCATGTTGCCGCCGATATTACGGATACCGACCTTGTACAGACCGCAAAAAAGGAATATAGCACAACGGTAAAAATCGTTGATAAAAGCACACTTTCAGGTAACGCCAAACTTAAAAGCCTTACCCTTTCGGTAGGTAGTCTGAGTCCTGCATTCGACCCCGATGTTACAACCTACAATATAAGCGTTGATTATTCTGTGACTAAGGTGCTTGTTTCCGCAACAACTCAGGAACCGGCAGCCAAAATTGATGTACAAGGCTCTTCTTCTATGAAGGTAGGCAACAACGTAAGAACTGTAGTGGTTACGGCACCTAACGGTACAATCAAAAAGTATACAATCAATATTACAAGATACGACACCACACAGGTTGTACAACCGCCACAATCGGATGTCCCGGTAGTAAATCCTTATGTGATTACAGTAGATGGCGAAAATAGATATATGGTCGGCGAATATACCGACATACCTGCGCCGAAAGGATTCGGCCCTGCGTTAACTAAAATAAATGATACAGATATTCCTGTTTTGCAGGATGTTGTCAGTGGTAAAACAATAGTGTATGCCACCAAAAAAGATGGTACCGCCGGTGCATTTTATCTTTATGATAAAGAAAATGCTTCTTTTTCACCTTTCAGATATTTAGCTATACAGGATTTCCACTATGCAGTACTTGACTATACCGATACTACAGTCAGTGTTGAAGGTTTTCAGTATGCAAAGGTAAATGTGGGCGATTACACTGTAAACGGATTTGTTTATAATGAAGCTGAATTATCGGATTTCGTTATTTTCTATGGCGAGAGTTTTTCTGGCGACAAAGGTTTTTATCGTTATGATAAAAAAGACAAAACGATACAACGGGCAGCGGATTTTACAACCGCTTTAAATAAACCGGCAGAAACAGAGCCCGAAGAGGAAGAAAAATCGGTTATCGCCAGATTTATAGAGTTGGATTTTAAAAGCAAAATGATAGTTATAAGCGCTCTGCTAATTATTGTGCTTTTGATAGTATTGATAATAATTATGATAGTTAAATCTGCCAAAAAGAGACCATCTAAAGAAGCGCTTGAAGCGGCAGAAGAACAAGAGTATATGGAAGGATACGGAGAAACGACCCACCTGTATCTTGATGATGATTATGAAGAAGATTCACCTATAGATGATGATTTTATAATCCGAGAAGATGAATAATAGCAACTCTGTCGGCTCACGCATAAAATGATATTGTACTAATTATTAAAAAAACTGATTAAAAAACACCGAATCAGGTAAAGATATTGGTACAAACATTTTCGGAGCGTGAAATAAAAATGACAGTTAAACGCGGAGATATTTATTATGCCGATTTAAGTCCTGTTATAGGTTCTGAACAAGGTGGGCTTCGCCCCGTACTTATTATTCAGAACGATGTTGGCAATCGTTATAGCCCCACTGTTATAGCTGCGGCAATAACAAGCCAACAGGAGAAAAGTCACCTCCCAACCCATATAAAAATCAATGCGGGTTGCGGACTGGCTAAGGACTCTATAGTTTTGCTTGAGCAGGTAAGAACAATAGATAAAAGGCGTCTTAAAGAGAAGATGGGAGTTCTTGATGTTATAAGCATGGATAAGGTTGACAGGGCATTATCGGTCAGCTTCGGTTTGAATTAAATTTTAAAGAGCCAACTCGTAAGAGTTGGCTCTTTTGCACAAAACCCCATATATATTGTTGTTAAAAATAAAAAAATCAGCATATGTTGTGTTTTTCCAGTTGATTTTTGAAATAAATAATGATACAATAGCAATACACCTTAAAAAGAAAGAGTAGTTTATTATGAAGATTATTAAAAGAAGTGGCAGTGA
>JAZNUZ010000215.1:0-2268 GCA_045592605.1 Acutalibacteraceae bacterium | reverse complement strand
TGACAATGAACACGCACGTTTCTTTTCGGCTTCTTCAAAATCCATAACCGTTGTACCATCTGCAGTCTTACCTATACGCTCTGTCGCTTTTCCGTAGTATAACAATGCGTCCGCCAATGTAGTCTTACCCGAACCACCGTGGCCGAGCAACGCAATGTTTTTGATTTGAGCTGTTGAATAACGTTTCAAGATGATACACTCCTTTAGTTTGTTTATGGATAAATTATAGCACATATATTGTCATATTTCAATAAAATTTTTATATTTTTTATTAAAGTTTTATTTAATATCACCAAATAGTTATTATATGCGCCCTTCCCCGAAAAAATGTAACAATTTTGAAATAATGTAAGTGTTTTGGTTACAAAATTGATATTAAAATGTAACTAAAAAGAAAAGACTTTTTTAAATGTTACTGATATAATAATATTGTAGAAAGGTGGGAGAAATATGAAACGCTTTATAATTTTGAGTTTGTTTCTTGTTTGCTGTTTGTGTATGAACGGTTTTATTCTGCCGCCTGTAACTGAAAATGTACCTGAAGTCGCACCCATAATGGAAGTTGCGGACAGCAGGATGGTCACTCAGGCAAAGATTCAGAATCTTCTTAACCTTAATAATGTTTACGGCGATGATTTTACAAATAATGAAACACTTGTAAATGCCGCTGCAGTCAATCTTCGTTCCTATGCTAACGAAAACGGATTTATACCTAACGAAGTTGTTACTGCTTTTCTCAAAGATATTTATGATATCGACATTGAAATTACCGATGCTATCAACGTGAATCTTCCGCAGAAGCAAGGTTATGTATATCTTATCCCCCGCGGTTATACCGCCTACACGCACGAAATAATCTCTGTTACAGAAGAACAGGATTTTATTACGGTTACATCTTTTGTATATATTGATGCACACGATTCACACGTAGCGGTCGGTACCGCAACAACAAAACTTATTAAAAACGATACCGCTTCTTTCGGATATAATATAATCGCTTCTGAAATCGATTATAATGCAGTATCTACGGCTCTGTAAAATTTAATAAAATAAAGCGAAGCACGACCATATTAATATGGTCGTGCTTCTTTTTTAGGGGTTTTTGAGGAGAAACCCAAAAGGGTTAACAAAAAGGTTGCGGCTTCCTTTTTGCTACCATTATACTACACCAAAATTATGAATATTTTTTTAATTAATTAAGTATATTTCTAAAATTTTTGTTCAATAATATTTGTACCGAAATTAAGTGAACGGAGATTTAGAAATGAGCAATGAAAAAAAGATAATAAAATTTCTTTCGGGTAAAAATTTTTATATTATACTCGCCATATGCCTTATAGCCGTTGGCGTTGCGGGTTGGTCGGTTTTTGATACTATAAGCAATATTGATGACACCGGTGATAACCAGTCATATATCGAAAACACCCCATCATATAATGAACCAGTGATACCCGAAAATATACCCGAAGATGTACCTGAAGAAAACACCATACCCGATTCACCCGCTCAGAACGAAGTTAGTGATGTTCCATATTCAGAACCTGAAGAGCCTACTCCTGCAAACCCTGTTGCCGAGAGTTTTATTTCACCAATAGAAGGCACCGTTCTTAAAAGATACGATGATATAGCGCTTCAGTATTCAGCCACCTATGGAGACATGCGAATTCATTTGGGACTTGATATCAAAGCCGCAGCCGATACAGATGTCGTGTCTTGCGGTAGCGGTACCGTAATAAAGGTTTACGATGATAATCTTCTTGGCAGAGTGGTTGAAATTGACCACGGGAACGGTATTACCGTTAAATATTGCGGTCTTGCTGATAACGTTACTGTAAGTGTCGGAGACACCGTAAATCAAAATGAAAAATTGGCAACATTATCGGGTGTGCCGAGTGAATGCGCTGATGAAATGCACCTTCATATTGAAGCCACCAAAGATGGAAAATCTGCCGACCCCGTAAAAATTCTTAAACTCCAATAATTCGCCCCCGTTTCGTTTAGGGGCATAAAAAATCCACCGATTTTTTCGGTGGATTTTATTCTTGTATATCGTTTTCTATTGCATTTTTTAGTTCTGAAACCGAATCGAATTTCTTTTCTTCGCGTATAAACTTTCGAAGAGTCACTTCTGCAGTCAGTCCGTAAATATCTTCGTGAAAATCCAGAATATAGGTCTCAAGTCCTACCCTTTCGGTCTTAAAAGTAGGGCGCAAACCGACATTAGTAATTGCGTTATATATCTTTCCGTTTACTGTTATTGCCGACTTA
>JAZNUZ010000214.1:0-11847 GCA_045592605.1 Acutalibacteraceae bacterium | reverse complement strand
ACTCGGTTCTTCGCCGACGTGTTATTACGGAAATTCATTTATATATGATGATGGCAGATATGATACATATACTGCTAAAGGTTTGCCGCCGGGACCCTTGTGTTCACCCGGAATTGATGCTATAAAAGCGGCACTTTATCCAACCGAAAATTCACCGTATTACTATTTCGTATCGGATAAATTCGGCGACTTTTACTATCATAAAAATTATGCACAACAAAACGCAACTATAGACCGTTTAAAACGGGAGAACAAGTGGATTTATGAATACTTTGACTAACAAAAAAATACCGGAACTCTTATGTCCGGCAGGAGATATAGTAAGGCTTAAGGCGGCGGTTGATTTCGGCGCCGATGCAGTATATCTTGCAGGTGAAGAGTTTGGTATGCGTACCGCCGCTAATAATTTCGGCGAAAAGGATTTAAAAGAAGGCATAGAATATGCCCATAAACACGGCGTTAAGGTTCACGTGGCTTGTAATACGCTGCCGCACAACGATGAAATTCCGCGATTACCTGCCTTTTTAGAGTATATAAATTCTTTAGGGGCGGATGCAGTTATTGCGGCGGATATAGGAACTATAGGTCTTGTAAAAAAATATGCGCCGGACTGCGATTTGCACGTATCTGTTCAGTCGGGTATAGTCAACTTCGTTACGGCAAATGCGTTTTATGATATGGGCGCTAAGAGAATAGTTCTTGCGCGTGAACTCTCACTCGGTGAAATTGCCGAAATACGCGAGAAAACACCTAAAGAACTCGAAATAGAAGCATTTGCACACGGCGCTATGTGTGTATCGTTTTCTGCAAGATGTTTGCTTTCAAGTTATATGACAGGCAGAGATGCTAATCGCGGAGATTGTGCTCAACCTTGCCGTTGGAGTTATTCTCTGATGGAAGAAAAACGCCCTGGTCAGTATTTTGACATTACCGAAACCGATAAGGGTACATATATCCTTAATGCAAATGATTTGTGTATGGCAGAGCATTTAAGAGAAATGCGGGATGCAGGTATCGATAGCATAAAAATCGAAGGCCGCGCTAAATCGCGCTACTATGTGTCGGTTGTAACAAATGCCTATCGCGGTGCTCTTGATTCGCTTAAAAATACAGGCGAAGACTGGAAATTACCCGAGTGGGTGACCGAAGAATTAAATAAAGTCAGTCACCGCAACTATTCTACCGGTTTTTACTTTGGTCGCCCGGAAAATTCGCAAACCTATGCTAATGCAGGATATGTTCGTGATTATAGCGTGGGTGCAGTTGTTGATGGATATGAAGACGGCGAAATAATTGCGACTGTCAAGAACAAGTTTTTGAAAGGACAAGTATTCGATTGTCTGGAATCAGGCAGTAAGCCGTTTTTAGTATCGGCAAAAGATTTGTATAATGAAAAACGCGAAGAAATAGATATGGCAAATCATCCAATGATGAAAATCAGGATACCTTTTCCGCGAGAAGTCAAGCAGGGCTCTTTGCTAAGAATAAAAGAAATTTAATGAAAGCCGCCTTTTTGGGTAATAATTTACCTGAAAGGCGGCGTTATTATTGAGAAAAAACGGCTTTGATTTGAGAATTCTCATCATATTTTTTATTTTGGTAGTATTTATGTTTTCGTGCGTATTGCGATTATACAATATAGCCGCAGATTCATATGTCAACGCGCGGCAATATACCAATACTTACCGAATAAAATTAGGCGATATCAGGGGAAGTATATTTGATAAAAATCTTAATACAATAACTAATAATTCACACAAACTTTTTGCGGTTGTATCACCCACACCGTTAGGAATTACCGCTATATCTGCCGCGCTTTTTGAGGATGAAAGATTAAAAGGAGTTCTTGATACACTTAAGTCAAATAAACCTGCCGTAGTAGAAATCGAAAGGGAAATAGATTGTAGCGATATAAAATGCGTTAAGATATATAGTGATGGTATCGCAGATTATGCGTCCCCCCAACTTATAGGTTATACCGATAATGAAAATCATGGTGTAAGTGGCATTCAAGCCGCGTATGATGAACTTTTGTATAGTGAAGAAACGGTTGATGCGGTGTTCTGGACGGATTCTTCGGGAAGAATATTAAACGGTGCTCAGGTTGAAATATTGGGTGACACTTCTCTTTATAAAAACGGCCTGGCTTTAAGCATTGATAACAACATTCAGAAGGTTACGGATATTGCTTTATCTGATGTGGAATGTGGCGCGGCGGTAGTAATGGAAGTGGGAAGCGGTAAAATCAGAGCACTGGTCAACCGCCCGAATTTCAATATTGAGTTTGTAGATAAGTATTTGAATGCTCAGAACTCACCGCTTGTTAACCGAGCCCTGTCGGCATATAATGTAGGTTCGGCTTTTAAGCCCTGTGTTGCCGCGGCACTGATTGAAGAGAAAAAGTATGAAAACTATACTCTCAACTGCGGGGGCTCATCTATGATTGGTGCTCATAAATTTAACTGTCACTTGTTGTCGGGCCACGGCAATGTAAATCTGATGATGGCGCTGACAGAGTCTTGTAACGTTTTTTTCTATAATGTTTCGCAACTTATCGGTGCCGGGAAAATATACGATACTGCAACAAAATTTTCTTTTGGAAAAAGTATTGATATCGGTGGATTAAATACGGCACAGGGAAGTATAACATCAAGAGCGGAACTTATGGAAAAAAGCACTGCATTGGCAAATTTTTCGATAGGGCAGGGCGAATTGTTGTTAAGTCCTGTGTCTATACTAACTTTATATGAAGCCATAGCCAATGATGGCGTATACTATATGCCTACCATTATTGAAGGCACCGTAGAAAAGGGCGTACTTAAAAAATCGGCACAAACAGTACCTACTAAAGCAATGAGTAGTGAGACTGCAAATAAGTTAAAACAGTATTTAATAAATGTTGTGGAAAACGGCACAGGTAGAGCCGCAAAACCTGATTACTGTACCGCGGCAGGTAAAACCGCTACTGCAGAAACGGGTTGGAAGAAAAACGGCGAGTTAATACAAAATTCCTGGTTTTGCGGATTTTTTCCTACCGAAGACCCTGAATATGCGGTAGCAGTAGTTATCGAAGACGAGAAAACAAACGGAATTTCCGGAGCACCGATTTTTAAAAGAATTGCAGATGGAATTTCACAGATTTCTTAGTAAAAAAGACCAAAACTAACTGTTTTGGTCTTTTTTATTGTGATAAAATTTGTTGTTATAAAATTCTGACTCTTTTGCCACTTCATCATCTACATAGGTATATCCGTATCTTTCAATCACGGTTGGTATACCGGAAAACAGATTTGTGCCGATTCCTAAGCGGTCTCCTTCTATCGTGCAACCTAAGGCGGCAAGAGTTGTTGGGAACATATCAACTGCGGCAAACTGCCTGTCTTTTGTAAATCTTGTGTTGATTGCCGAATTAATTATGCAATTATATACGTGTCGGCTGTCATCCGATGCATCAATTTCTGTAATGTACTCATAGTCCATTGTAACGTGGTCACCGGCGATTACTATTGTAGTGTTCTCATAAAATGGTTGCGATTTTATCCACTCAATAAATTCGTGCACCTGGCGGTTGGAACAAGCGATGACATTTTCATATTGTTCATCAAATTCACCACGGCAAAGTTCACATACATAACCATCTGGGAAATGCGTATCAACCGTTAGCATAGTAAAGGCAAAAGGAGTATCATTTTGAGAAATTTTACTTAATTCTTGCTTGGCATACTGGAAAAGATACTTATCTTCCATGCCCCACCACGCGAAATAGTCGTTAGGGACTATTCCATCTGCTTTAGCGGTATCAATATCATATATCTTATCAGCGCCGTGCAGTTCAAAAAACTGTCTGCGGTTGCCGAAATCCGAGTCCGAGCCTACCATTAGGGTTTGGTAATATCCGTTTTTCTTAAGTATGCTCGTTATGTTGGTAGCACCTGGTAGGAAGTTTCCGTTATCAAAATCAAATTCGGTGATTTTAGCAGGCATTTTAAGGGGGATGCCTGTTGTATGCGCCACCATTGCGGCAGAAGTCCAACTGCAACATGTAAGGTCTTTGAAACCGCCAACAGAAGAGTTGTGTGAGAAATTAATGTTTTCGTTGCTTAAATTCCATAATTCAGACATTATAGAGTGGTTAACACTACCGCCTTGCGCCGTTGAAAAATAGGTGGTTTCCATAGATTCAAGGAAAATATAAATAAGATTTCTCTTAGACTTTGGAAAAACTATTTCTACGCTTTCAGGGTCAACATAATTTTCATCAAAAAAGGTGGAGCTTTGGATCGATGATGAAATTTTTCGGGAAAGATTAGAAACAAATATACCACCGATAATCAGAGAAATACTTATTACATAACACAGAACACACGAAATAACACGAGAAAAAGGGTAAATCTTTAAATAGCGCTTTCTGAACTTTAAAAAATATTCTTTTTTTGGAAGATAAAACAAAATGAAACAGAATATTGCAGATATAACTATAGCCGGTAAAAGACTGCAAAGTAGGTAATTGTAAACAATACCGTTCTGAACACCGCTGCTGTTGGCAATTAGAGAAAAAATTATCGAATCGAATCCTACATCACCGTATACGTTTTTATACCAAATCGCAGCAGAAAGCGTAACAAAACCAAAGCATAGGAAAATTGCCGACAAGGAGTAAAACCAGGTTTTGTCTGTAGATTTCTTTTTAGAATTGTCATTTGTTGAGTTCATATTTTTTTCGCCTCGAAAAAATAAAATTGCTAACTTATAATACCAAAAAAATTAAAATATGTCAACGAGATGCACTTTTTCAAAAAAGTACCTTTTTTATTGCAAAAATTGTCATTAAGTGTTACAATAATACTGTATATATTTATATTACTGAGTAAAAGGGGTGTCGGTATGGCTTATAAAAAATGGGAAATAGCAAAAACAGATAAGCAGTTAGCGTATAACTTGGCCGAAGATTGCGATATCGACCCTTTTATCGCGCTCATTGCTTCTTCCAGGGGATATACTGACCCCGCAGAGATTGAAGAACTGTTATCTAATGAACCACTTTATTCTTCACCCTATGAATTACCCGATATGGAAAAAGCGGTTGATGCGATAAAAAAAGCTATAAATGAAGATACACTTCTTTGTGTGTTTGGGGATTATGATTGCGATGGTATTACCGCCACTGCACTTCTTTATGATTGCATTAAAAGTCTGGGAGCCAGGGTGGTGTATTATATACCTGACAGATTTATGGAAGGTTACGGTATGAACACCTTAGCGGTTGATAAACTATACGCTATGGGTGTAGGTATGATTATCACGGTTGATAATGGGATTAGCAGTGCTGCCGAAATTGAATATGCGGCATCTCTCGGTATAAAAACAGTAGTTACCGACCACCACTTACCGCCCGAAATATTACCCAACGCAGAAGCGGTTGTAAATCCGCATAGGAAAGACAGTAATGTTGAGTTCCGTGATATAAGCGGGGTTTTTGTAGCCTTTAAACTCGCATGTGCCCTAACCGAACTTGAACCCGAACAATTAGCGCCTAAATACGCCGATTTGGTGGCGATAGGACTTATTGCCGATGTTATGCCGCTTAAACACGAAAACCGCGATATAGTAAAACAGGGTATATTTTACCTTAATAACACATCAAAACAGGGGATAGTGGCGTTGCTTAATTCTGCGGGAATTGGCAGGGGGTCGCTTAATGCATCAAGGGTCGCATTCGGTATCTGTCCAAGAATAAATGCTGCAGGAAGAATGGATAATGCAAGTGTGGCCTTGGAATTGCTTTTATCCAGAGATTTTGGGGAAGCGTGTGATTTGGCATCAAAACTTGAAGGCTATAATTCGGCACGACAGACCACTGAACACGATATAACTGCAGAAGCGCTCGAAATAATAGGTAAAAAAGGTTATGAGTATGATAAGGTGATTGTCGTTTTGGGCGAAGATTGGCATAAAGGTGTTATGGGTATTGTCGCTTCTCGGCTTGTGGATAAATTCGGAAAACCTGCCATTGTATTATCGGTTGATGAGAATGGCGAAGTTACAGGCTCGGGCAGAAGTGTGGAAGGTTTTTCGCTTTATAATGCCATTGTTTCTGTTAAAGACTTACTGACCAAGTTCGGCGGTCACGATTTAGCCGCAGGTGTATCACTCAAGCGGGAAGATGTTGACAATTTCAGAAAAGAAATTAACGCTTATGCTGAAAACTGTCCTACCGCGGTGCCGACACTTAAAATAGAGTGTAAACTTAATCCTGCGGGATTATCTGTAGATATTGCAGATGCTTTGCAGTTGCTCGAGCCATACGGCTCTGGCAATCCGGTACCTGTTTTTGCTCTGTGTGATTTAAAAATAGAAAAAATTACATCTCTTGCTAACAATAAACATATAAAACTGCTTTTATCAAAGGGCGAAACCCGATTGGAAGCATTGGCGTTCGGTGTACCGTCGTACGCTCTGCCTTTTACAGAAGGCGATTTAATTGATATTGCCGTTACGGTTGATGCTAATGAGTACGGCGGTAGAAGAAGTCTGTCGTTGGTTATAAAGAACTGGCGTGTTTCGGGGCTTAACGAAGATAAGTTTTTCGGCGATATTGATTTATATGAAAAATATAAAAGGCAAGAAAAAGCGATGTATGATATACCGAGCAGAGAAGAAATAGGTGAGATTTATCGCGTGGCGGCAAATGGTATATCTGCAGAAATGCTCAGACAGAAATTTTCGAACACAATAGGATATTTTAAAACAATGGTATCTGCCGATATCTTAAACGAACTAAAACTAACCGAAGAGTATGAAGAAAACAAAATACAAAAAATAAGGCAAATTAAAGGTGCAAGGGCCGATTTGTCAAGTTCTCAGATTCTTCAGTTTTTAAAGGGGTGAAATATATGGATGCTTCATATTTAGAAAATTATGAATTACTTGAAGAATTACTTGAAATGCAAGGCGGAAAGTATAATATCGAGCTTATTAAAAAGGCTTATGACTGTTGTGTAAAGGCTCATAAAGGACAACTGCGTTCTTCGAAAGAAGAGTTTTATATGCATCCGTATAATGTTGCTAAAATAGTAATTACACTTGGTATGGACAGTCAGTCAATCGCGGCGGCACTTTTGCACGATACTGTGGAAGATACCGAAATAACCCTTAAATATATCGAAAAAGAATTCGGCGAAGAAGTAGCGCTTATTGTTGATGGTGTAACTAAACTCGGCAAAATTAACTTCTCTTCCAAAGAACAACTACAGGCAGAAAATTTAAGAAAAATGCTTATGGCAATGGCAAAGGATATAAGAGTTATTATTATTAAACTTGCCGACCGTCTCCATAATATGCGAACGATTGATGCTATGCCTGACCATAAACAACTCGAAAAATCACTGGAAACTCTGGAAGTTTTCGCACCCATTGCTCACCGGTTAGGTATCCGCCAGATTAAAGAAGAGTTGGAAGACCTGTCGATAAAACACTTAGACCCGGTAGCATATCACGAGATTGAAGAACTTCTGCAGATAAAAAAGGAACATCGCGAAAAACTTCTTGGAGATATACATGAAAAAATTGCAAACAGACTTAAAGAAGTGATACCCGATGTTAATGTATCAATTCAAGCGCGTGTTAAATCTATTCACGGAATATACCGTAAAATGTATGTACAGGGAAAGGATTTTGATGAAATCTACGATATTTATGCCTTCAGAATAATCACAGATAGTGTGGCTGACTGTTATAATATTTTAGGTTTGATGCATGACCTTTTCCGTCCTATACCCGGTAGGTTTAAGGACTATATTTCTATGCCAAAACCTAACCGTTATCAGTCACTTCATACAACGGTTATAGGCAGGGAAACCGTTCCTTTTGAAATACAGATAAGAACATCCGAAATGCATCATACTGCAGAGTACGGTATTGCGGCGCATTGGAAATATAAAGAAGGCATCACCGAGAAAAAAGAAAAGATGGAAGAACAACTTTCTTGGGTGCGTCAGATATTGGAAAATCAGGCCGAAACCGGTGACTCTTCTGAACTTATCAGCACTATTAAGGTTGATTTGAATCAAGAAGATGTATTTGCCGTAACTCCAAAGGGGGATGTAATAAATTTACCGGCTGGGGCTACTGTTATCGACTTTGCCTTTGCCATTCATACCGCCGTCGGTATAAAAATGATTGGCGCTAAAGTCAACGGTAAAATTGTACCGATAAACCACGTAATAACTACGGGTGAAGTAATAGATATATTAACAACCAATCAGGCGGGACACGGCCCCGGCAGAGATTGGATTAATATTGCGGTTACCAATCAGGCAAAAACAAAAATCCGCTCTTGGTTTAAAAGAGAGCGCCGCCCAGAGAATATTGAAAACGGAAAATCAATGCTGGAAGCAGAGTTTAGGCGTAATTCGATATCTTTATCGGAACCTGCAATGCAAGATTTCATAGCCGATATATCGGCTAAACAGCGTTGTGCTTCGGTAGATGATTTTTATGCGGCAATCGGCTATGGCGGAATATCATTATCCCGAATAATATCTAGAATAAAGGATGATTATAATAAAATCGTTAAATCATCCAAACCTGAGCCCGTACAGATTAAAACAGTCTCTCGGCACAGCAACACAGGAAGCGTTATTGTTGATGGTCTTGATGACTGCTTAATAAAACTCTCTAAATGTTGTGCGCCGCTCCCGGGTGACGAAATTATAGGATTTATAACACGCGGACACGGTGTATCGGTTCATAAACGCGACTGTAATAACGTACCGCGCGATATATCTTCAGCATCAGAGCCTGGCAGATGGATTAATGCCAGATGGAGTGAAGATATAAAAATCACATCCTTCGTGTCTACACTTCGCATACTCGGTGTTGACCGCGATGGCTTCTTAGCAGATGTCACAACCTTGCTTTATAATATGCACGTATCACTTCACGCAGTAAATGCGCGTTCTATAAAGGATGGAAATTCTGTTGTTGTGGTTACAATAAGCACCGAAAATATAGAGCATTTGAAGAGCATTATAAATCAGTTGTGTAAAATAAGCGGCGTTTTTAATGTAGATAGAATTAATCAGTAGGAAGAAATATATGAAAGCAATAATTCAAAGGGTAAAAAATGCGGCAGTTACAGTCGATGGCAAAACAGTCGGCAGTGTAAGTCAGGGTTTTTTGGTGCTTTTAGGGGTGCATAACACAGATGATACCGATGAAGCAAAACTTTTAGCATCAAAAACCGCCAACCTTCGTATTTTCGAAGATGAAAACGAAAAAATGAATAAGTCCCTTTTCGATATTGATGGTGAAATTTTGGTAATCTCTAATTTCACTTTATGTGCAGATACTAAAAAAGGAAATAGACCATCCTTTATCGAAGCTATGGCGCCCGAACGTGCGGATGAACTGTATAATCTTTTCTGCGAAGAACTCAAAAATGTGGGTATCAAACGGGTAGAAAAGGGTATATTCGGTGCCGATATGAAGGTGTCGTTGCTTAATGATGGACCTGTAACCATTATTCTTGATACAGATATATGGAGAAAAAAATGATTGTAAAGCGAATTGTTACCCAGCAGTACCATACAAATTGTTATCTTTTGGAAAACGAAGATGCCGCAATAATTATCGACCCGGGCGAAATTGATGACAGAATAATTGAATTTGCAAAGGTAAACAGCCAAAAGCGTGATAAGGCAATATTATTGACACATTGCCATTTTGATCATATCTGCGGTGTTACTGCGGCTAATGAGATTTTAAAAGGAAATATAATAATTTCTAAAACAGAAGAAAATAGCATTAATGATGAAAATATCAATGTCTCAAAATATCTGGGTATTAAAATAGCAAAAATACCTGTAGATGTGACCGTTAACGATGGCGATAAACTAAATTTCGGCGGTGAAAATATAGAAGTTATATCGACCCCCGGGCATACTGCAGGTAGTGTTTGTTATAAAATGGGTAGCAAACTTTTTAGCGGTGACACCTTGTTCCGACTTTGTATCGGTAGATGTGATTTGCCGACCGCAAGTCCTGAAGACATTTTAATTTCCCTTAAAAAAATTAAAAATCTGCAGGGCGATTTTGAAGTTTTTCCGGGCCACGGCGAAACAACAACACTTGAATTTGAAAGACAAAACAACAGATATCTAAAGGATTAAAATGTATTTACAGAATATAAACAACAGTTTTAATTACGAACTTGAGAAACTTTGCAGAATTTTTCTGCCGTTTGAAAAAATAATAATATCCGAAGAACCGATAAAAGATGAAATTTACGGAAAAACAGAGTTAAAAATAAACGATGAAAACACCGTATTATCTGCGTTTCTTTGTATGAACGGTAAAAAAGCAAATCATACGGATACCGTAAAAAACACTTTGCCCGATTATAAAAAAGAGTGCGAAAGGGTTCTTGCGGTGCAACTATACAAGTGTTTTACCGATATTACCGGAAATTTTGCGGAGTGGGGAATTCTCACAGGTGTGCGCCCTGCAAAACTTTATTCTTCTCTTTGCCGTGAATCAACTACTCAAGCAGCAAAAAATTATTTCAAGCAAAACCTTTTGGTTAGTGATGAAAAAATCAGTCTTTGTGATGAAACTCATAAAACCGAAGATGGTATAATACAAAAATCAACACCCGATTCATTCAGTCTGTATATTTCGGTGCCTTTCTGTCCTACGAGATGCAGTTATTGCTCTTTTGTTTCACATTCGGTTGAAAAGTCACATAAACTAATACCGCAGTATGTTGAAAAACTCTTACTCGAAATAAAAGAGACCGCTAAAATTGCCAAGGAAAATAAACTTAGGTTGTGCACAATTTATATAGGCGGCGGTACACCGACCACGCTTAGCTCTGAAGAAATTACCGCAGTTATGGAAACTGTGGCTGAAAATTTTGATTTGTCCTTTCTTTCGGAATATACTGTTGAAGCGGGCAGACCGGATACTGTTACAGAAGAAAAATTATTTGCAATTCTAAAGGGCGGCGCCACCAGAATTAGTATAAATCCGCAAACCATGTCGGATGAAGTACTGCAAAATATAGGTAGGAGACATACCGTAAAACAGACAGTAGAAGCTTTCGAGTTGGCCCGTAAGATAGGGTTTGATAATATTAATATGGATTTAATTGCGGGTTTGCCCGGAGATACACTTGATAATTTCAAGAAAACGGTTGAAGATGTAATAAAATTAAATCCCGAAAATGTTACAGTACATACTTTGTCTTATAAACGCGCATCAAATCTTTCAGGTACGGAAAACGGCGGCAGTATAGACAGTAATACTGCGGAAATGGTTCGATATGCGAGACGTCGATTAACCGAAAACGGAATTTTTCCGTATTATATGTATAGACAGAGTAAGACAGTAGGTAACCTTGAGAATGTAGGTTATGCAAAATCGGGTACCGAAGGGCTCTACAATGTGTATATAATGGATGAGACCCATACAATTCTCGCTTGCGGAGCATCAGCAGTAACCAAGATGCGAGAGCCGAACGGCAATTATATTGAAAGAGTTTTTAATTACAAGTACCCTTACGAATATATAAATAAATTCGATGAGATTTTAGCCAGAAAGGAAAACGTATACAGATTTTATGAAAAATACAATTTCTGAAATCAATAATGCTGTCGGTTTAAATGCTGATGAATTCATCGCATTATGCGAAGATGATTATCATACCGATATAATGTCTGTGGCACAACATATTTCGCAAAACGCACATATAAAGGTTGTTATGATAGCCGGTCCATCTGGTTCCGGTAAGACAACCACCGCGCATTTGCTGAGTGATTATTTGGATAAACTCGGTATACACGCAGTGCC
>JAZNUZ010000213.1:0-2051 GCA_045592605.1 Acutalibacteraceae bacterium | reverse complement strand
ATGGACGGTAACGGCAGATGGGCAAAGAGGCGCGGTTTACCGCGTAATGCTGGACACGCCGCAGGTTCCAAAACCTTTAAAGATATAGCGCGTTATTGCAATAAAATAGGTGTAAAACATTTGACAGTATACGCGTTTTCTACTGAAAACTGGAGACGTCCACCCGAAGAAGTCGAAGGTATTATGAACATTTTGCGCGACTATCTGAAGGATTCAAAAAATTATATTAAAGAAAATATAATGCTTAAATTTATAGGGGATAGAGATGCTTTGCCCGATGATATTAAGGAATTAATGTCGGTTGCGGAGAAAGACTCGGAAAATGCAACAGGATTGTGTTGTCACCTTGCTATAAATTATGGCGGCAGAGATGAAATAGTACACGCGGTACGCAAAGCGGTAGCTGATGGTATAAAAGCTGAAGATATAACCGAGCAGACCTTGACGGAAAGAATGTACACATTCGACTATCCCGACCCGGAACTCGTTATAAGACCGAGCGGCGAACTTCGTTTGTCGAATTATCTTATATGGCAGTCGGCATATTCGGAATTCTGGTTTTCAGATGTTCTTTGGCCCGATTTTAAGCCGAAGGATTTGGATGCCGCAATAGATGAGTATAATAGAAGGAATCGTAGATTTGGGGGTATATAAATGCGCACACGAATTATTTCAGGCGCAGTTCTGGTATTGATAGTAGGCGCATTGGTTGCATTCCATTTGCTGACAGATATACCGCTTGTGATAATAACGGTATTGGCTTTGACTGCCGCAGTAGCCGTTTATGAATTAACAAAAAATGCAAAACTCGTAGGAAATAAAGCGTTAATATATGCCGCGACCATTTTCGGAGCGGTGGAATTTGTGCTTTATTCATTATCCATAATTTTCGCTTTATATGCCGCAATAGTTTATATAGTGGTAGTTGTGGCTATTTGCCTTTTTAACTATGAAAAGGTGGAAAACGCAGATATCATGGGCGCGGTTGCAGTTCCTGTTATGGTAAGCTTTGCTTTTTATTGTGTATATGCGGTACTCGCAAAAGGATTGGTTTACCTTTTGCTCGTGCTTAATTTTTCGGCTATTTGTGACTGCGGCGCATATTTTGTCGGCGTTACAATGGGAAAACACAAACTTTGCCCCAAAATCAGTCCCAAAAAAACGGTAGAAGGTGCTATTGGTGGCATAATAGTAAGTATAGTGGTTACAATAGCGCTATTTTATATGTTTAAACTCGAAACAGGACTTTTGTCGCTTATATTGATAACACCCGTTCTTTGTGTTGTCGGTATGACGGGAGACCTTTTCGCATCTGTTATTAAAAGAAAAGCCGAAATTAAGGACTACGGTAGACTCATACCTGGTCACGGGGGTATAATGGACAGATTTGACAGCATACTTTTAATAGCACCTGTATTTATATTGTTATTGACTTTAATACGGGGGTAGTAAAAATGCGCGAACTTGTAATTTTAGGCTCTACAGGCTCAATCGGAACACAAGCGTTAGATGTTGTCAGAAACAACCCGAACGATTATCGGGTAACAGCACTTGCGGCGGGTAGAAATGTTGATTTGCTCGAAGCACAGGCAAGGGAGTTTAAACCTACGCTTGTAGCACTTGAAGATGAAAAAGCCGCAAAAGAACTGAAACTCAGACTTGCTGATACGGATATACAGGTACTGTCAGGTGGAGCTGGAGTTTGCGAAGTTGCTGCCGCGCGTGGGGATATAGCGCTTAATGCGATAGTAGGTATCGCGGGACTAAGACCTACAATATCGGCTATCAGGTCAAAAAAAACCATTGCCCTTGCCAATAAGGAAACGCTTGTAACGGCAGGGGATATCGTAAAAAGCGAATTAGAGAATAACGGCGTGTCACTTTTACCGGTTGACAGTGAGCATTCGGCGATTTTTCAGTCATTACAGGGAACACCCGAAAATAGACTGAGTAAAATAATTCTCACTGCATCAGGCGGACCTTTTTATGGAAAAACAAGAAAAGATTTAGAGAGTGTCACTGCCGCCGAGGCTCTCAAACATCCCAACTGG
>JAZNUZ010000212.1:0-2833 GCA_045592605.1 Acutalibacteraceae bacterium | reverse complement strand
GATGTTAAAGTAAGCAGTGGGTAAGTTTCTGAAAAGCTCACCGTTTTCTTTGTAAATACCCGTAGTATCAAGCTCATTAATTGAGGTATTTCTAATATCTGCAGTTTCGTCGGCAAGAAGACCGCTGATTGTAACTCTCAGCTTTCTGCCATCTTCCTGTCTGTTTTTAGCGATATATTCATCCGCATAATCGTATCCCGTAACTGTAAGGGTTTTAGTTTGGGTATTAACATCTGTAGCGCTCTTGATTGCATTCGCATCAATTTCATTAGCCGATTTATTAGCTTCATTGAAGGAGAAACGACCGATTTCGTCAAATTCACCTGTTATAAGCTCAACAGTTACATCTCTGTCTTTTTTGAAATCAGCAGGGAATTTGAATGCATCGTTAAGCTGCTGAAGAAGGTAGGATTTATCATCAAGGTTGTCAAGACCAACGGCTGCATTGTTTTTAACTTCTTGAGTTGTCAAAGCGCCGAAATCAAGGAAGTTGTTGATTGTTGTGGATGCCAAGCTTATTGAGTAGTTAACACCATCAACACTCATACCACCAAGACTTGTCAAACTTTCGGCTGCAGCATATTTACTGGAAATACCATCCATATAGTTCTTTTTATTGAATCCACTAACTTCATTATTACCAATAAGAACGCTGTAAATAAATGCACCATTACTCTTGGCTGTAAAAGCTTTGCTAATAACTGCATTTGCAGCATCAGGTGTAGAGCTGCCACCGTCCTGACCGGGAATACCGTCAGAAATAAAGATTACCGCAACGTTTCTTGTACCATCCGCCTTATAACTAACGCCGGCATTTGAAATAATATTATTAACCTCGCGCATTTCAATACCGTCATTGTTTGTTTGGGCGGAGGTTGTAAGCTCAGAAACCTTGGATTTAAGTGTATCCTTATTATTTGTACTCCAGAAAGCATTTGCATAACCTGTCTGGTTTGTAACAAGTGTGCCACTTGTGTTATAGAAGCCTGTTGAACCATCGGCACCATACTGAACAAGAGCGATTCTATTATTTGCGCTTTGTGCTGCAATCTGGTCAATAAGGTTGTTTGTTGCATTTTTTAAAGTATCAAGACGAACATACTCATCGTTGAACGAGGAGTTAACATCGTCAAAACGGTAGTGAACACCTACATAAACATCTTCTTTTCGTCTATCAGTATTTGTATCCTGTGTACTATAATCAGATTCATTAAGTCCCGCATCAACATTTGATTTGAATTGACTGTAAGTTATACCTGGCCACACGCCACCTTGTACAGTACCTTCGATACCACTTTCAGTATCTTGTAAAACATAATAAAGTCCGTCATCGGCAATATAATATGCCCAGTATTTCTGGTGTATCTTACCATTCCAGTCATCCCAGGTAGCACCTGTTTTACTCGTAGTATTTACAGCTAAGTACACTTTGTAATATTTACCATCAGAGTGCAACATATATATGTCTTCTTCCGGGTTGCTAAGTGCATAACCACTAACTCCCACACCGTTATCGTTTGCGGTGTTTGATTCAATACTTAACGAACCAACTGAAAGACTACCGTTCCATGATTGTATACCAGTACTACCCTTTGAAGCCATTGATGAAGATGTGTCTGCTACGATAATGTAGTCGGTGGGTCTTTCGCCAACGTACTGGTAGTGGTTGGGTGAAATTGCGTAGGTTTCAAGAGTAACCTTGTAAGTACCGTCCTCCTGAAGCTCGGCATCAAGGTCTGTGTAAACACGGCTTTCATAGGTGGAAGCAACCGAGTCTACAACACGGCGATAGATATAGAAAACACCGTCTTCATAACCTGTGTCACCGCCGGTTAAAATAGGACCGCCAAGGATATTGGTTGTTCCACCCCAGTTAAGGGCGTCACAGTGCATTGTACCGGGAATTTCCGAAACACCGGAATACATAGGAGTAGAACCGCTATTTGTAATGTAATAGGAGTTGATTTTCTGATTATATATGGGTGTTGTACCGTCATTACACCAAAGGAAATTAACCTGTTTGTTAGAAAGCCAGTAACCGCCTAATTTAACACCGGCATCAGTCTGAGCTTCCTGAATTGTAATCTCAGAAAGGTAGTTAGAGTTACCGGGCATCATTGAGATTTTTTCGTTATTAAAGAAAAGATAGTTACAGTTCGCAAAATATGTTTCTGCGTTTTTAAATCTGTAGCTGCCGTCACTCTGCTTTAAAATTTCCCAACGAATTGCTTCAACATCGTCTTTTTCAGGCTCTTCAAGGTAAAGAATTTCTTTATCATCTATGTTTTCAATAGAATAGTAGCTGATGGGGTGACCTATCATACCGTTGTAGCCCTTGATGGCTTCTGCGGTACTCTTTGAAAGCTTATAGTCTTTAAAGTTACCGTCAGCGTTAAGAGCGTAAAGGTAGTTCTTCTGGGTAACAGGGTCTTTTCTCTGGGATTCGTGAACAATGATATATTCTTCACCATCTTCAATTTCACTGAGAGAATTTACCTTTTCATAATAAATACTCGGTTCGGGCTCAACAACAGTTGTTTCCATAAGCTCATAAGGATCAAGCTGCCAGATAACGTCAACGGGCTTTTCGCAGTTACCGATTGATGTAAGGCCTGAGCTTTCGTTCAGATATTTATTGGAAGCACCTTCGAAGGTGATGAAAAGGTCACCCCCAATAACACAGAGACCCTCGGACATTGGCATCATAGGATAATCCTTATAGCTACTGATGTCGTAAGCCATAACGGTTTTATCCAGCGAGTCGGTTTTTACTGTGCTGATTTTAACAGGTGTATCACCGGGAACTGAAAGGTCGATATCAGCAACTGTAAGG
>JAZNUZ010000211.1:0-1591 GCA_045592605.1 Acutalibacteraceae bacterium | reverse complement strand
ATATTCTCTTCCGCTTTCCATTTTGCTGTATACTCATTAAGTTTGCGCATTATCAAAAGACCTAATTCTTCACCATCTGTCTCGGTTAGTTTTTTACCGTTCAAAGAGTATACACATTCCCAAAGACCTGCATAGCCGAGCGAAATTGTAGAATACCCACCAAACAGTAATTTGTCTATTGTCTCTCCTTTTTCGAGTCGGGCAAGTGCACCGTGTTGCCAGAGTATAGGCGCAGCATCGGACAATGTACCCAATAGTCTCTCGTGGCGGCAACGCAATGCCCTATGGCAAAGTTCCATTCTCTCATCGAAAATTTTCCAGAACTTTTCCATATCGCCGCCCGCCGACAGTCCTATATCAACAAGGTTTACCGTAACTACACCCTGATTAAAGCGCCCATAGTACTTAGGCTTCCCGTTTTCATCAACGAAAGGTGACAAGAAACTGCGACAACCCATACAGGTGTAGCAGTTGCCGTTGCCGTTTTTATCAATTTTATTTTGGAGCATAATTTTTTCCGAAATATAATCGGGCACCATTCTCTTGGCGGTACACTTTGCGGCAAGGCGGGTTAAATACCAATATTTTGTATTTTCTTTTATATTGTCTTCTTCGAGAACGTAAATAAGTTTTGGGAAAGCAGGAGTAATCCAGGTGCCTTCTTCGTTTTTAACACCCTGTATGCGTTGTTTTAAGGTTTCTTCGATAATGAGAGCCAAATCGGCTTTTTCCTGTTCGTTTTTAGCTTCATTAAGATACATAAACACAGTAACAAAAGGTGCCTGACCGTTGGTAGTAAGCAATGTTACAACCTGATACTGTATTGTCTGTACACCGCGGCTTACTTCTTCGCGAAGGCGGTTTTCTGCCACTTCGTACAATTTTTCTTGGCTAAGGTCTATACCCAATGCGCCATATTCTTCGGCTACCTGTCGGCGAATTTTCTTGCGGCTCACTTCAACAAACGGTGCCAAGTGGGCAAGGCTTATACTCTGTCCGCCATACTGGTTAGATGCCACCTGCGCTATAATCTGTGTTGCTATATTACATGCCGTAGAAAAGCTATGCGGAGTATCTATTTTTACACCGCTGATAACCGTACCGCCGTTTAGCATATCTTCAAGATTTACAAGGTCGCAGTTATGCATATGTTGAGCAAAATAATCGGCATCGTGGAAGTGTATAATACCGCCGTCGTGAGCATCAACAATGTCTTGCGGCAAAAGAATACGCTTTGTAATATCCTTACTGACTTCTCCCGCCATATAGTCGCGTTGAACACTGTTAACGGTGGGGTTTTTATTGGAGTTTTCTTGTTTTACTTCTTCATTATTACACTCAATCAAGGACAAAATCTGCTCATCGGTAGTATTTGCCTTACGGATAAGCGCACGGTTATATCTGTACTTTATGTAGCGGCGCGCAACTGTACACGCCTGTTTTTGCATAATCGCATTTTCTACAAGGTCTTGGATTTCTTCAACGCTTAAAGCCCTATCGAGTGCGCCGCAGGTGTTCTTAACCGACTGCGCTATATCGTTAATCTGTTCAGGTGTAAGCCTTTCAGATTCATTTACGCTTTCATTTGCTT
>JAZNUZ010000210.1:0-2255 GCA_045592605.1 Acutalibacteraceae bacterium | reverse complement strand
ATATAGCTGATATTGCCACCGTTACGCTCATCCCAACCAAGACGATACATATTGGCAGTGGCTTTTTTCATTTCATCAATAAACGGTGCCGTAAAAATGTCTTTCATAATCTATTCACCAAAATTTCCTTTTCGTATTTTTTAATCAATATACTGGGCAATTTTATTATGTTAATGCCGCTGACTTTTTTCATACCGCGGATTTTTAAGAGATTTGATAAATTTTTATGGGTGTTACTGTTTTTAATTATTATTTCTGTGTTTATCGAAACGTTACAGTTTTTATTTCAGACGGGCAGTTGTGATATTGATGATGTTATTCTTAATGTAACGGGTGCCGCCGCCGTATATCCATTATTTAAAAAACTTTCTAAAACAAAAACAGAGGTCGTGTGACTTCTGTTTTTTTATTATATTTTCTTTTTTTATGCACAAGATAGATGTGAAAGGGGAATATTATGAAAATAACTAATAAACGATACGATAAAATGGTTAAAAAGGCTTCGCCACCATCTAAAAAAATAAGAAATTTTTTCTCAGCATATATAATAGGTGGTCTGATTTGTGTAATAGGACAGCTGCTAAAAGAATTATACGGTTATTTTGGACTTACAGAAGAAGTGGTAAAAATGTTAGTGCCGGTAACATTGATTTTTCTTGCGGCACTGCTGACGGGTCTTAAGGTTTTTGATAACATTGCAAAAGTTGCGGGTGCAGGTACATTAGTACCCATTACCGGTTTTGCAAATGCAGTGGTATCACCCGCGATTGAGTTTAAAAAAGAAGGATATGTACTGGGTGTCGGCGCTAAAATGTTCAGTATCGCAGGACCTGTAATTGTGTACGGTACTTTAGCAAGTGTAATTTATGGGATAATTTATTTGATATTACAATTTTTTAAATAAGGTGTACCAAATGAGAGAAGATGAAACAATTATTTTAAAAAGCAGACCGTCGGTTTTTTCTTTTGCGGCAATAGGTGGTAAAAAAGAAAAGGAAGGGCCGCTCGGCGAGTGTTTCGATTTAACGGGTGAAGACTCACTGTTTGGAGAAGAATCCTTCGAAAAAGCAGAAAGCAAAATGCAACAGTTGGCTATTGAAACTGCTCTAAAAAAAGGGAATTTAAATTATAATGATATTAACTGTATTTTTGCGGGTGACCTATTAAACCAATGTATCAGTAGTTCTTTTGGTCTTAGGGGTACCGAAATGCCGTTCATCGGAGTATATGGGGCTTGTTCAACCATGGCGCTCACTCTGGCACTCGCGAGTGTTTTTATCGAAAGTGGCGCGGCAGAAACAACTCTGTCTGTAACTTCTTCACATTTCTGTTCTGCCGAGAGACAGTATCGTTTTCCGCTTGAGTACGGCTCACAAAGAACTCCCACTGCTCAGTGGACAGTGACAGGTGCGGGTGCAGTTGTATTAACAAGGGAACAAAAAAGTGTATATGTGAATGCCGTCACATTTGGTTGTGTTCAGGATTTAGGCGTAAAAGACCAGAACAATATGGGCGCCGCTATGGCACCTGCGGCGGCAGATACTATTAAAAGGTTTCTTAAGGATACGAATACAAAGCCTGAAGACTATGATGCTATTTTCACAGGTGACCTTGGGAGTGTAGGCTCAACGCTTTTATACGAGTTATTGGATGGGGAAAAAATAGACATTAAACCCAACCACAAAGATTGCGGCATGATAATTTATGATACAGAAAAAAAGGATGTTCATCCGGGTGCATCAGGTTGTGGATGCTCAGCAACAGTATCGACAGGGCATATTTTGATAAAATTACAACACGGGGTATATAGTAATATTTTGTTTTGTGCTACAGGAGCACTTTTGTCACCTACGTCAACTCTGCAAGGTGAGAGCATCCCATCGGTAGCACATCTGATAAATTTCAAATCTTATTAAAATAAAAATCACAGGCATTTATATTGCCTGTGATTTTTTAAATTTCAGTGGGGTAATACACATTTGTTGTTTAAATGTTTTTGTAAAATATGATGCGCTCGAAAAACCGCATTTTTGTGAAATTTCTTCTATGGATAGCGATGTGCTCTCGCGTTCTTACGGCGCTCTTGTTACACACGACCGCTATTACTTTTTACGGTTATTGGTATGCTCATTTACGATGCGAAAAAATCAAAAGCAAACTAAATAGTTAATAGGGCAGAGAAAACTCTGCCCTTATGTTTTGCTTATATTGTTAAAATAATAACAAAGTTTTAATTTTATAACAAGAAAATTTAA
>JAZNUZ010000209.1:0-2321 GCA_045592605.1 Acutalibacteraceae bacterium | reverse complement strand
GAAAGCGGCGAACACAAATAATCAAACAAAGCAAAACCCTTGGAAAAATCCAAGGGTTTTATTTTTTACTATTTTATTATAAGGGTGAAAAGCGCAAACATTATAGGTATTGTTATAACACTCAACGTATGTGAAATCATTGCCATTGATGCGCCGATTTTTGTGTCATTCCCATAAGCGGCAGGGAATATAACCGTATTTAATCCAAGCGGCATAGCAAAAGCGAAAAGAGCCATTGTCATAACCGTTATTGGTGTTTTGATAAGATATAATATTCCAACAAGTAGTGCCGGTAACACAATTAGACGGAGAAACGTAGCGATATATATCTTTTTATCTTTAAGCATACTCTTAAACGGGAATCCTGCTATTACAAAACCTGTCAAAATCATTCCACCGGGCGCCATACAAACCTTGCAATAATCTATTGTCTGTATAACAAAATTGGGGATATACTTACTCACTCCGGTAAGACCGACAACCGCGCCAATTACCAACGCTACAATTATTGGATTAAGAAGCCTTTTTATCAGACTTTCTCCCTTTTCCCCTTTTGGAATTAAGTTTGCAACACCCCAGGTATAAGCAACAAAAGAAAGCGGCAAGGTAAACAACATATATTTATACAAAATTTGAGAATCTGTAACCGAAAGTACTGCCGGAACTATTGCATTCCCCATAAATCCAAAATTTGCAAACACAAGAGAATATTTATATATGCAACGCTTATACGGGTCGTTTCTTGAAAAGAGTTTAGAAAGCGGGGTTGCTATGCAAATTCCTATTACTACACAAAGTGTTGCATAGAGTATATTGTTTCCATTTTCAATTAATGTATCTACTGTACAGTTTGTCATAAACGTACTTAAAGATAATGCCGGTGTAAATACATAATTTAAAAGTCTTGATATCGTTTTATCGGCATTTTCAGGCAAAATCTTTTTAGCCCTTAATATGTAACCTATTACAATGCACAGAAACAACACAAGCATCGGTGAGAGTGTTGCCAAAAAGGTTTCTAACATTTCCATATCTCCTATATATTAAAATCAACAAGACAGATTATACTCTTAATTTTAATCAAAGTCAACACTTGACTTTATGAAAAAAATTTTTTATTATAAATAAGGTGATTTTATGAAATTATTTATAGCATCCGATATACACGGAAGCGAATTTTACTGCAAAAAAATGCTAGAGTGCTACAAAAAAGAAGGCGCCGATAAGTTGTTACTTCTTGGCGATATACTTTATCACGGACCGAGAAATGATTTGCCGAAAGACTATGCGCCCAAAGCGGTAATAGAATTACTAAACGCGCTAAAAAACGAAATCCTTTGTGTGCGTGGCAACTGTGACACCGAAGTTGACCAGATGGTGCTCAACTTCCCCGTACTTGCAGATTATGCGGTAATCAGTAATGGTAATTATACAATTTATGCAACACACGGACACAACTATAATGAAACAAATTTACCGCCTTTAAGCGATGGTGATATACTTCTTCACGGACATACACATATACCTGTTTGCAATATCCACGAAAATTATGTATGTATGAATCCTGGGTCTGTATCCATTCCAAAAGAGAACAGTCATCACGGTTATATCATTTTTGATGGTGAAATCTTTATATGGAAAGATTTTGACGGCAATGAAATAAGAAGATATTCAAAATAAAAAAGTGAGTGCAAAGAGACGTACTCTAAAGGACAGAAAAAAGAAGCACGAAAACTTCGTGCTTCTTTTACTTTTGTCTTATACCTTGACAAGCAGGACATTTGGGCGCCCAAATCTCACTTGTTAGGGGAACCTAAAAGCCTTTAACCTATCTCAAAAGAAGTGTTATTGTGAGACAGGTCTCACCGTGATATTATTGCTTTGCAATAGTGTTATTGAAACCTTGCGGTTTCAGTGGTATTTTATTCGCCTGTAAACTGCCGAAGGCAATAACACTCGGCATTATGCCGAATATCACTGCGTAGCAATAAAACTCGCCTTCGGCGAATAAAACTGGCGTTGTATCCTTACGGGTACAACGCCAACAGCGTGGCGCTTGTTGTTTACGATATTTCTGTGACACTATGGAAATGAATTACAAGTTTCCCTTGCCTAAAGGAAGCTTTTTTTATTTTTGTCTTTTAACTTTTATTCTTGACCACATAACGATTATTACCTGCGCGGGTATGCCAAGTAAGAATATTAACCATAAATTATGGCCGAATAACAAAAAGGAAACATAAAACGCTGCAAGGCACGACCAGACAAGCAGAGTTATTATTGCGAAATTCCTTCGGCTATTAAACCATATGGAATTAAAT
>JAZNUZ010000208.1:0-3673 GCA_045592605.1 Acutalibacteraceae bacterium | reverse complement strand
GAGTTATTCCACCGCTTAAATACCGAGTGCTTTATCGTGATGAATTTAGCGAAGAAGGTGCGGCAAGAGCATCAGACCTCTGGAACTATACAACAGTCAAACGCATCTTAAAGAACGAAGTTTACCTTGGTCATACAGTTCTTGGTAAAACCAAAAAAGCAAGTGCAAAGTCGAAAAAGAAGATTGCTATCCCACAGGAAAGATGGGCGGTAACCGAGAATACCCATGAAGCATTAGTAAGTGAAGAAATCTTTCAAAAAGCTCACGATAATATGGGTAAGGGTACTCGAAATTTTCAGAAGTATGACCATGTGAGAAAAAGTATTTTTTCGGGTGTTGCATACTGTGCGCTTTGCGGACATGCATTGTGTTCTTGCGGAACGGTTTACAAGGGCGAAAGAGAAAAGTATTGGTATCTTTCTTGCATCAATAAGCGCAAGGATATAAACGAGCCTTGCAAGGGTACAAGAATTCGTTATGCTGACCTTATTGAGCTTATAACAGAAGATTTGAACTCCTTGATTTCTCTAAGTGAGAAGCAAATTGATGCAATTGTAGAACACATTATGCAAGAGGAAAATTCCGACAAGGCGGCTAATATGAGAAAAGTCCGCCGTGAAAAGCTTCAGGGCAGACTAGGTATTATTGATAAGATTATTCCGAAACTTTATGTAGACAATGCAGAGGGAAAACTTGATGATGACCGACTAAGTTCAATGGTTGATGATTTGCAAAAAGAATCTGTTGCAATAAAGAAAGAACTTATAGAGCTTAGTGAGGATGACGTGCTAACAAGCAAAAGTGATAACTACAAAATGTTTTTTGAACTTACAAGACAGCATACCCATATCGAAATGCTTGATCGTGATACGTTGCTTACATTCGTTGATAGAATTGAGGTAGGACCTAAAATCCTGCCTGAGGGTAAGGTTAAAGCAAGTCACAGAAACTCCGAGTTTCATCAAGAGATACGTATATTCTACAAGTTTGTGGGCGAAATGGACGAAATCAACAAAATGCAATAAGTATGTATAAAACTCAACCGTTTTAAGATGGGAAAGGGACATCAAGGTCGTTAGCAGCTTCCATCTTGAAACGGTTGAGAGCATCCTTTGCTTCAGGAACTACGTGCTTCTTTGCCATTATAATTCACTCCTTGTAAAAAATATTTTGCGTTTGTAATACTATTTTGTGACAAGAAATATGAATTATAAAAGGAAAATAAAACAAGTTTTGCTATTTTTTTACCTTATATTTTTATTTTATACAGACCATATGAAAGGGGGTCGATTTTAATCCAGCCATCAGTGTTCGGTTGGTTTCCTAATAGTGTAGCGGAACTGTTTTTAAATCCTTCGGGCAACTCGACCCATACTTCGTAATCGTTTATATTTACAGCGGTAATAAGAGCATCCTTTGCACCGCGTCTCATAAATACCATATATCCGTTTTCAGAGTGCAGTGGTATATATTCGCCATTTTTAAGACAATTGGCTTCGTTTCTGATTTGCCCGAGTTTTTTGTAAAATTCGAGCAGTTCTGTATTTTGGTTATCCCAAGGATATGCGGCTCTGCAGAATGGGTCACCGTAACCCTGTAGTCCAACTTCATCTCCGTAAAAAACAGATGGCACACCCGGTAATGTATACTGTATAAGTGTGGCTAATTTCACCCTTTGTAAAGCCGAAAGCAACTGAACATCGGTAAGATGTTGCCCATATTGCCACGCTCTGTCGGAATTTTTACGATAACCGCTAGAAAGCCGTGTCAAAATTCTTGCGGTGTCGTGGGTACTAAGGTGGTTCATAAGTGTATTTACGGCAGGTGCAGGGTAGTTCTCAGTAATTTCAGATATTATATCCGAAAACTTCGCTGCATCGCCATTTTCAAAGAACTCAACGATTGCATCTGCAAACGGATAATTCATTACCGAATCGAGTTCGTGCCCTAATAGGAATTTCCTGCGTTTTTCGTAGCTTACTTTATTTGATGCATCTTCCCACACTTCTCCGAGCAGATATGCTTCGGGTAGGGAAGATTTGAGTGCTTTTCTGATTTTTTCGATAAATTCATCGGGCAACTCATCAGCTACATCAAGCCGCCAACCATAAATACCATAATCAAGCCAATGCTTGATTACACCTTTTTCACCCGTAATAAATTCACAGAAATTTTCATCTGTTTCTATAGTTTCCGGTAGTGACTCAATACCCCACCAGGAAGTATAATCATCGGGCCAGTTTTTAAAATTGAACCAATTTATATATTCTGAATCCTTTGAATTATAAGCGCCGACAGAATCATACCTTTTATACTTATTAAAGTAAATACTGTCATCCCCGGTATGCGAAAATACACCATCAAGGATTATTTTAATTCCCAATTTTTTTGCGCTCTTACATAATTTTTTTAAATCGTTTTCATCACCTAAAAGCGGGTCGATTTTTAAGTAATTTGCAGTATTATAACGGTGATTTGAGTGCGCTTCAAATATTGGGTTAAGATAAATGCAGTTAACCCCAAGGCTTTTAATATATTCTAATTTTTCTTCTATTCCCGCTAAATCACCGCAATAGTAGTCGTTGCCGAGCGAACAAATGCCGTTTTTTTGTCGATACTCTGGTATTTGGTTTCGGTCGGTTACTATATATCGGTCATCCGGCACATTTGTTTTTACCTTGCCAGAACACCAAAATCTGTCGGGGAATATCTGATATATTATACCGCCTTTTAGCCAATCGGGTGTTTTAAAATCTTTAGAATATACGGTTTGTTGCCACTCGCCACCATCGTTTGACACAAAGCCCAATGAATGAGAGCACTTTTTGACATAAAAGGTACCGTGCTTACTCTCATATCTGAAATGATACCAATATAATCCTTCTAAGAGTTTAATATCACATTCGAAAATCTGGTAGCCATCAAGACTTCCGTTGGGTTGCATTAATACTTCCTTATAGGCGGTATCATTATCGTTTTTTATAACCAAGTACGCTAAGGTGCATAAAGCATCTTTATGCAACAAAAGCCGTAGCTTCAGGTTTTCACCTGAAGCCACAGCTCCGATTTTAGAACGGTAAATTGGATTTCTAGAATCGTAAGGGTAGTAATTCATTAAAAATTCCGCCTATTTTAAAGGATTAATATTCCAGATGTTGTTAGCATAGTCGTTAATTGAACGGTCGGCAGAGAAAATACCGGATTTAGCAATATTGATAAGTGACATATCGTTCCACAAAAGCTTGTCAGAATATAACTTATCCGCCTTATCATGTGCACTGCAGTAATCGGAAAAATCGGCTAAAGCCATGTATGAATCATAGGTTGTAATTGCTTTGTATACATCATCAAAATTCTGACCGTTAATGCCTTTTCCAATAAAGTCAATAACTCGTTTAAGATTAGGATTATTTTCGTAATAACCTTTTGGTGAATAACCCGACTTTTTAAGGCGCATAACTTCGGGAGTTTCCATACCGAAAATTATAATGTTCTTGTCACCGACAGCTTTGTGAATTTCAACATTGGCGCCGTCTTCTGTACCAAGGGTGATAGCGCCGTTCATCATCAGCTTCATATTTCCGGTACCACTCGCTTCAGTTGATGCCAGAGAAATCTGTTCACTGATGTTTGCCGCGGGAATCATAATCTCTGCTAAGGATACGCGATAATC
>JAZNUZ010000207.1:0-2609 GCA_045592605.1 Acutalibacteraceae bacterium | reverse complement strand
ATCGCTTTTTCTCAAAAAATCAATTATAAACGGAATACTTACAAGACCTGTTAAAATATCGGCTAAAGGTTGGGAAAGCTGTATACCCGTTATTCCCCAAAGGCTTGTGGTAATTATAAGAGTCGGTATAAACATAACGCCTGAGCGCATAAGGGAAAGAATTGATGACATAATAGGTTTTCTCGCACTCTGGTAAAACATATTTATTGGTACCGATAGCGCTAAAAACATTGTGCCGAAACAGGTGCATCTGAGTGCCGTGATGCCCACCGCCGCCACTTCTTCACTTTTTTGGAAGAGATGAATTATATCTTTGGCGAAAAACATGGCAGGAACTGAAATCGAGCAGATTAAGACCGCACCTATAAACATCGTTACAAGTAACCCCCGTTTTACACGGTCGTATTTTTTTGCCTGATAGTTAAAGGATGCCACAGGTTGATATCCTTGTCCGATACCCAATCCCACACACATTATAAATGAGCCTACGCGATTTACAACACTCATAGCGGCGATTGCGGCATCTCCGAAAGGACGTGTCAGATTGTTTAACAGGCCGCTTGAAATAGATGCAAGACCCTGCCTTAAGAGTGCGGGGAAACCAACCTTACATATTGTAGAATAAACTTTTATGCCCTTTGATACCGCCGAAATTTTGATACTGCTCTGCGCTTTTTTGCAGAAAAAGACAAGAAGTATCGTAAAACTTATGGTTTGCGAAACTGCAGTAGCGATTCCGGCACCCAAAATTCCGAATTTAAATACCGCCACGAGCAACCAGTCACCGAATATATTTAAAATTCCGCCCGACACGAGACCTAACATCGAGAAAAACGCTTTGCCTTCGTATCTTAAATTATTGTTTAGCACGAACGAGCCTATAACCATAGGACAACTTATAAGTACACAACAACCGTACTGCCGAGCAAAAGGTAAAATTGTTTCGGTACTGCCAAGAAGTCTTAATAACGGTGTGAGAAATATAAGACCCGTTATCATCATAAATAAACCTATAGCAATACCCGTAAAAAATGCCGTTGAAACAAACACGTCGGCTTCCCGCTTGTTTTTGTCTGCCAACGCTTTTGAAACCATTGTGCCCGAGCCTTGTCCCAACATAAAAGCCAATGCTTGTATTACTGCTTGGAGAGAGAACAGTATACCCGTTGCCGCCTGCGGACTTTCTCCTAATGAACCCACAAAATAAGTATCCGCCATATTGTAAATGTTGGTGACAAGCATAGATATGGTTGTGGGAATCCCTAAAGACACAATAAGCCGAGTCAACGGGGTTTCGGTCATTTTTTTGTAGTGTAGTTCTGCAGTCGTCATTTTTCTGCCTTCTTTTACCTTAGTGTGACAGGATAATTATACCACTGAACTCCCTTTTTCGCAACGATATATATATATTACTTGAAATATATACTATACGGTGTTACAATTAATTTGATATTTTATGTGTTTTTAAGGGGGATATTAATGGAAAAGCGGATTTTTATAGTAATTCCTTCGCTCGACCCCGATGAAAAACTCAAAAAAACGGTTGATGGGCTAAAAGATGTCAGCTTTTCAAACTTTGTTTTGGTAGATGATGGCAGTTCACCCGATAACCGTAAGTTTTTCCCTGAAGAGAGCGAAAACATCACCGTGCTTCGCCACAAGGCAAACCGTGGCAAAGGCGCGGCGCTTAAAACTGCTTTTAAATATATAATGAATAACTGCACCGAAGATTTTGCCGTAATTACGGTAGATGGTGACGGTCAACATTTGCCGCACGATGTTGTAGCGGTTGCCATGGCTTTACATAACGACAACACAATCGTTCTCGGTTGCAGAGATTTCGATGATAAAAACGTACCAAAAAGAAGCCGTTTCGGTAACAAAACCACTTCCCTTGTGTTTAAACTGTTATGCGGTCTTAAGATTTCAGATACACAGACAGGACTCCGCGCATTCCCTAAAGCACTTATACGAGAACTTTTGGATATCAAGGGTGACAGATTCGAATATGAAACAAATATGCTGCTTAAATGCGGACAGTTGGGTGCCGAGTTAAAGGAAGTAAAAATTGATACTGTTTATATAGAAGAAAATAAATCTTCGCACTTCCACCCGATTAAAGACTCTCTTAGAATTTACCGTTTTATTTTTATGTACTTTATAAGCGCTTTTTTATCTTTTGTTACAGACATTTCTCTATTTTATGTCTTTTGCAAACTTTTTTCTGCCGTTTTTGGCGTATGGGCGGAAGCTATAGCTACCGTTAGCGCGAGATTTTGCTCTTCTGTTCTCAATTTTACACTCAACCGCAAAGCCGTTTTTGAATCTAAAAAGAAAATCCGTGAAACCCTTTTTAGATATATTATTTTGGCGACCTGTCAAATGGCAGTATCAGCAGGACTTGTGACACTTATTTGCTTTATTCTGCGCTCTACACCTTTTGGCAGTACATTAGTTAAAATTGCCGTTGATACCTTGCTTTTCTTTGTTAGCTACAGAATTCAACGCTGTTGGGTCTTCAGAGAAAACCCTGCTAAAAAGGAAACCAAACAACGCAAAAAGCTGGGTGCCAAAAAGATAATTTTACGCAGTTTGCTTGTGACCGGTAC
>JAZNUZ010000206.1:0-8829 GCA_045592605.1 Acutalibacteraceae bacterium | reverse complement strand
TATATTATTATAGATACTCCGCCTGTGAACATTGTTTCTGACCCGATTGTTGTGGCTCCGCGTACAGATGGTGTTTTATTGGTTGTTAAAGACCGTAAGACATACCACGAAGAGTTCAAAAGTGCGGTTTCGAGTGTTGAATTTACCAACGTTCGTATATTGGGGGCGGTGGTTAATGCGCTTGATGTTAAGAACGGAGAAAAATACAAATATAAATATAAATATAAAAACCGTTACAGATACCGCAGTTACGACGACAGCGCATATATAAACAGTAATAATAAATAGGTTAGGTAAAATTGAATGAGAACAAATAAAAAATTTGACTACAAGCGGTTGCTCCTTGGATTAGTTGATATTCTGGTATTATTTGTTTCCACAGTTTTAGCATATTTTTTGTGGGTTTTTATAAGCGGAAAAACCGATATTATGCGTCCTGAGTTGCCAATCTATCTTGCCGGTTATATGCTTTTCGGTATTTTGGGCATGGCAATTTGCGGATGTTATCGTTCGTTTTATGTGGTAGGATACATATCCGACTTTATCCGTTGTATCGGCGGATATTTAACGGCGGAAATAGCGTATCTTATCTTGTTCGCGGTTTTGAAAAAAGATTTGTATGTTCAGTTCACAACCGTGTCAATTATAATCGGTGTCGTTGCAATAGTTGTTGAGCGTATGATTTATCATCTGCTCGTTAACAAGTTTTTCCATTATCTTGAAATGCGCAAACATCCCGCCACACTTATTGTGGGAGCGGGTGTTACGGGTTGCGCTGTGCTCAGCGAAATCAAGCGTTCAAGAGAAAATAAGTACAGAGTTATAGGCTTTGTTGATGATGACCCGCAAAAGATATCCACAAACATAGATACGGTACACGTTTACGGACCTACCATATTAATTCCGCAACTTTGCGCAAAATACAGAGTAGAAGAGATAATATTCGCAATTCCTTCCTGTCCGGAAGAGAAAAAGGCGCAGATATTAAAACTTTGTTCTCTGGCAAATTGCAATATAAAAATGGTTCCTTCTTTGCTTGAATATAATCATTCAAGTAAGGTGTTGCCGCAGGTCAAGTCTATAAACATCGAAGACCTGCTTGGCCGCGATGCAATAAAAATAAATGACCAAGGCAAAGCCGAGTTTTTAAACAACAAAACGGTGTTTGTTACGGGTGTTGGCTCAATAGGTAGCGAACTTTGTCGACAGATAGTGCGCTTCGGCCCCAAAAAGCTCGTAATGATTGATATTTATGAAAACAATGCGTATGAAATTCAACAGGAACTTATCCGCTCGGGCTACGGCAATTTAATTTCTACCGAAATTGCATCGGTAAGAGATTATAGTAAGATGAAATGTCTGTTTAAAAAGTATATGCCCGATATAGTTTTCCACGCGGCAGCGCATAAGCACGTGCCATTGATGGAAGACAACCCCGAAGAAGCTATTAAGAACAACGTTTTCGGTACATACAATGTGGCAAAATTGGCCAGTGAATTTGATGTTGATAAAATGGTACTTATATCGACCGATAAGGCCGTTAACCCAACAAATGTAATGGGTGCATCAAAACGTTGCTGCGAAATGGTAATGCAGTATATGTCGCAAACGCGCGAAAACACAGAATATGTTGCGGTGCGTTTCGGTAATGTGTTAGGCTCAAACGGTTCGGTTATTCCGCTTTTTTCAAAGCAGATTGAAGCGGGTGGTCCTGTAACTGTTACACACCCCGACATTATAAGATATTTTATGACTATACCCGAAGCGGTGTCGCTTGTACTTGAATGCGGCAATTTGGCAAAGGGCGGAGAAATATTTGTGTTGGATATGGGCGAACCCGTTAAAATCACAACACTTGCAGAAAACCTTATTCGCCTTTATGGGTATGAGCCGTATACCGAAATGCCGATTAAATTCGTAGGCCTTCGCCCCGGCGAAAAGCTTTTCGAAGAATTGCTTATGTCGGAAGAAGGGCTTAAATCTACAGATAGCAAAAAAATATTCATCGGCAAACAAATCGAAATTGATATTCCTGATTTCGAGAAAAAGTTGGAACTTATAGGCAAGGCATCTAAAAACAACGACAAAAAGTCGGTTGTAGAGTTGCTGCACGAAATAGTTCCGACCTTCCAATACAGCAAAAAGGAAATGACAAATGTTAAAAAGTAGCTCACTCAAAGTGAACCGTAATGGTTCACTTTGTTTTATCACATTCAAAAAATTTGAAAAACATAAGGAAATTGTCCACGCGTTTACCACACGCCACGGCGGTGTCAGTGATGGGTATTTCGGTAAAATGAATTTAAGTTTCAACGTGGGCGATGACAGAGACAGGGTAATCGAGAATTACCGTATTATATCGAAGGCTATCGATATAAACCCTGATAATCTGGTCTTAAGTCAGCAGACACATACTGCTAATGTAATAACCGTTACCAAAAAAAACAGGGGTACGGGTATTTTTCGCGGGTATGATTACTCGGATGTTGACGGCCTTGTAACTAATGTGCCTGGTGTTGCGCTTGTGACCCACAGCGCCGACTGTTGTATACTGGCTTTTTATGACCCGGAAAGGCGCGTTATTGCCGCGTCTCATGCGGGTTGGCGCGGAACGGTTGCCGAAATCGGAAAAATTACGGTAGAAAAGATGCAAAGAGAGTTCGGTTGCCGCCCCGAAGACATAATTGTCGGAATTGCGCCATCAATAGGGAAATGTTGTTACGAAGTTGATATACCGGTGTATGAGCAGTTTGAGAAATTAAAATATCTTGATATGCAAACGGTGTTCACAAAAAAAGAAAACGGCAAGTTTATGCTTGATTTGTGGGAAGCTAATAGGCGGATTTTAATAAACTCAGGTGTAAAGGATGCAAACATCGATATTACCGACATTTGCACTAACTGTTTTTCAGAAGATTTTCATTCGCATCGTGCAACAGGCGGCAAACGCGGAGTAAACGGATTGATAATTGAGATAAGGGAATAAAAATGAAGAAAAAGTCTATAGTTATTTTTTGTGTAGTGTTGGCAGTATTAATTTTGGCGGCAACACTTATTGGCATACTGGTGCCAAAACATATAAAAGTAGGGGTTGTGCTCGGCTCACCGATGGCATATAAAACTTTTGGTGGGGAGTGGACCGGTTTCGATATTGATTTTGCCAATAAAATGTTTGGTGAGATGGACCGCGTACCCGAATACATAGAGGTTACTGCGCGAACTGCCGAGCAGATGCTGAAAAAAGGTGAAATTGATTGTTATATGTCGGCCACCGATTTAATTTCTGATAAATTTATTATGAGTGACTCTTATGTGTCGGCGGTTCAAGTTGTTCTTCACAAGACAATAGAAGGAATAGAAATTAATACCCTTGATGACCTTAAATATTATCGGGTCGGCGTATTGACCAATAGCAAAAACAGAAAACTGCTCGAAAAATACATAGCGCGACAAAATATATTAAAACACGCCACCAATGAAGAAATGGTGGAGATGCTTGACATAGGAGATATTGGTGTTGCAATAGTTGACTATGCGTTCGCTCAGAATTTTGTCAATAATAAGGATTATAAGGTCGGAGTAATTTTTGATACTTTGGAAAACAAGATTGTTTTTAGCCCCAAAAACAAAAATGTATGTAAAAAAGCAAACGAAATAATTGAAAAATATAAAAAAGACGGTTATTTTGATACGCTAAAAGACCAATACAAAATGCAAGAATATTATAAATAAAGGAAAACACAGTACCACTTTATCACTTTCGCACGGTAAAGTGGTTACTTTTTTGTACAGTTTTCACAAAGATTAAAAAATCTCAAAAAAACACTTTACAACTTTAGTGTGATAAAGTATAATAGGACCATACCACAAAACCAAATTTGAAAGGTGACGAAACAAATGAAAAAAATATTAGCACTTATTATGGTATTATTAATGGTAGCAACCTGTATGGTGGGCTGCGGAAAGCAAAAGGAAACAGTTGTTGTAGGTTACACAATTTATGCGCCGATGAACTACGAAGACGATAACGGTGAACTTATTGGGTTTGATACCGAACTTGCCAAAGCAGTTTTCACAAATCTCGGTTACGAAGTTCTCTTCCAGAAAATCGAATGGGACAATAAGTATACAGATTTGAACTCGGACACCATCGACTGCGTATGGAATGGCTTTACCTGCAACACAGCAGATGATGACGGTATCGCTCGTGCAGACAAGGTAGATTTCTCATACAACTATATGGAAAACCGCCAGGTAGTTGTTGTAAAGAATGATTCAACAATCGCAACAGCGGCAGACCTTAACGGTAAAGCAGGTGCAGCCGAGAGCGGCTCTGCCGGTGAGACCTATGCTAAAGGTTTTGAAGGCGCTACAATTAAGGGCTTTGGCGTACAGACCGATTGCCTTATGGAAGTAAATTCCGGCACACGCGATTTTGCTGTTTTGGATGCTCAACTTGCAAAGAGCTACTGCGGTAAGGGTGACTATGCTAACCTTAAAATAGTAGAAGGTCTCTCAAGTGATGTAGAATACTATGCTATCGGATTTAAGAAGGGTAGTGAACTCACAGCAAAAGTAAATGCTGAACTTGAAAAACTTGCGGCCGACGGCACAATCACCAAACTTGCTGAAAAATATGGTGTTGCCAACACTGCTATTACAGATTTTTCTGACCAGAAATAATTTAACGGAGTAACAAGATGTCTTTTTTAGAAGTCACGGCTTTTCTGTTTGACGGCTTCAAAATCTCATTGCTAATCTTTGCGGTGACGCTGCTTTGCGGCGCACCGCTTGGTTTGCCTATAGCCTTTTGTTCTATGAGTCGATTCAAACCCGTAAAAGCTATTTCAAAAGTAGTTGTATGGATTGTCCGCGGAATTCCATTAATGCTGCAAATATTTATAATCTATTATGTACCGGGGTTATTGTTCCATTTCCCGATGTTTAGCCGTATTGACAGATTTATGTTCATAAATTACGGTGTGGAAGATGCGGGAAGAATAGTGGCGGTACTTATTGCATTTACGGTGAATTATGCTTGCTATTTCAGTGAGATTTATCGCGGCGGTATTGAAAGTATTTCAAAAGGCCAGTACGAAGCGGGATATGTGCTCGGACTTACCAAATCACAGGTTTTCCGCAAAATAGTGCTTAAACAGGTTATAAAGCGCATTCTACCACCGATGTCAAATGAAATAATCACACTCATTAAGGATACGGCTCTTGCAAACTGTATAGTTGTTTGTGAAATAATCAAACAGGCAAAGGAACTTGCCGCAACAAAAGCGCTTGTGTGGCCGCTTTTCTATACGGGCGTTTTTTACCTTTTGTTTGTAGGTATACTCACCATTGTTCTTGGCAAGTGTGAGAAAAAATTAGACTATTTCAGGAGTTAGTTATGTCGGTATTAGAAGTAAAGAATATATGTAAAAGTTTCGGCAAAACCGAAATTTTAAAGGGCATTGACTTCACTCTCTCTAAGGGCGAAGTATTGGCCATTATCGGCTCTTCGGGTTCGGGCAAAACCACCCTGCTCCGTTGTCTTAATTTTTTGGAGATACCCAACAAAGGCATGATTTCGGTAAACGGAAAGGTTCTTTTTGATTCCGAAAGTACTGTTCAGAAAACCGATGAAGAGATAAGACAGAACAGACTGCATTTCGGTCTTGTGTTCCAGAACTTTAATTTGTTTCCGCAGTATAGCGTAATAGATAACATTACTTTGGCGCCGCGGTTACTTGGCAAAGGAACGGATGACGAAATCAAGGAATTGGCAAACAGTCTTATAGAGCGAGTCGGCTTAAAAGACAGGGCAAATTATTATCCTTGTGAGTTGTCGGGTGGTCAACAACAGCGTGTAGCTATTGCACGTGCACTTGCGATGACTCCCGATATACTCTGTTTTGATGAGCCCACAAGTGCGCTTGACCCCGAACTTACGGGCGAAGTGCTTCGTGTAATAAAAGGACTTAAAAGCAGTGACAGCACTATGATTGTTGTAACACACGAAATGGAATTTGCCAGAAACGTTGCCGATAAAATTATATTTATGGCAGATGGTGTTATCGAAGAAATGGGAACACCCGAACAGGTATTTGATAATCCAAAAAGTGAAAAAACAAGGGCGTTTTTAAACAAATCTCTTGAATCTTTCTAATAAAAAATCCGTGTAGGTTTTTACCTACACGGATTTTCTTATATATTAACGCTATCTATCAAATGTCTTGATAACGTTGCCGAAAACTTAAGTGCTTCCCTGTGGAAAGATTTATCAAAACCCGATATAAAACCGTGACTCTCAAGCGTAAACACGCCGCGGTAGCCGTTTTCCTTTAGGGCGTTCACCACCGAAACATAATCGATTTTACCCAAAGTGGGCAGGGTGTGTTTATCACCCTTTAGGTCATTGTCGTGTATGTGGAGAGCGGCGAGTCGGTCGCCTAAAACAAAAATCGCTGTATCGGGACTGATTCCGGTCAGTACACAGTGTCCTATATCAAGACAGGCAACAAAGCAATCATGTGTTTTGTTAAGTTCATCGATATAGTAGGCAAGTTCATTTGGGTCTGAGCAGACACTCTTTACAATTTTGCCTGTTTTTCTGTCGCGTTCCCACATATTTTCGATGGCAATTTTTATGCCGTTTTTTTGCGCTACAGGGGCTAAAAGTCCATAAAATTCTTTGTTTATTTCGAAGGCTTCATCAAGGGAACGGGTGCTATAATCCCAACAGTGTATCGGATGGATAACTATAGCTGCAGCACCTACGGTGGCGGCTACTTCTATTGCGCGGGTAAGTCGGAATAGGATATCTTGCCTGTCGCATGGGTTTTGCAGATATTTTCGCATATCCATTTTATACGGCGCGTGTGCCTGGTTATAGAAAATACCGTGTTTTTCGGCTTCTGACTTTAGTCTTTTCGCATAATCTTGCCAGTTGTCACTCAGAAAAACACTGTCTGTACCTTTTTCCATATCAAAAAGACTTATATCAATACAGTCGAAACCTGCATCGGCAAAATCTTTTACACATTCCAGATGACTTTTGTAGTTAGTCACAGGTTTTGTACAGGTAGAAACTAACATATATACATCTCCTAACAAGCCGATTATACAATACGGCAAACAAAAAATCAACTCTTGCAAAACCGTGCTATAAATAGTAATATTATGAAAGGGGGAAACATATATGAAAAAAATTATTTCTATACTTCTTGTAATAGTTATGGCAGTGCTTATATCTGCTTGTAAAAAAGAAACGCCGAACAATATCGGCGCCCAAGGAAATGAGGAAACACCGGTGGTAGATAGTTTTAATGAAACACCTGTTAAGTATACGGGTTCTTCGGCTGCGGCGAGAACACTTGCTAATACCTATAAGTGTCTGACCGAAGAGAAAAAACTGAATGTAGCGTACATAGGCGGCTCGGTGACAAACGGCTACGGCGGAACAAAACCGTGGAGAGCGTTGACAACCGGGTGGCTGAAAGATAAATACAAAGATGCGGATATTGTCGAAACAAACGCGGGTAGGGGCGGTACTTCTTCAATGTGGGGACTCGCCCGTCTCGAAAATGAAGTTCTCTCAAAAGACCCCGATTTAGTTTTTATTGAGTTTGCCATAAATGACAGTTATGCGGGTTTTTCGGAAATGGAAAGCGCAACATTTATGGATGCTATGATACGCAAAATCAATGAGAAAAATGCAAACACCGATATAATAGTTGTTTTTGTAACCGATAATTCGAAATTGGATTTGGAATATTCAAATGTAAAGGGTCACCGCACTGTTGCTGAGTATTATGGAATTCCCTGTATAGATGTCGGAAAAAAGGTAATTGAACAGATAAATTCAACGGGCAACGGTTGGAATTATTACTTTGGCGACTCGGTACATCCAAACGATAACGGCTACAAAGCTTATGCCGATGAAGTTTGCCGCGTACTTGATGAATTGCTTTCTGCGGCGAAAAACGTTGCGGCAAAACCGCACGATATAGGAAAAACGGCGGCAACCACCGCTGCTTTGAAAGATGTACAAGCAATAGAAGTAGAAAAACTTACCTACAATGAAGATTGGCGCTATAGAGAAAGAGCTAAGGTTTCGATTGGTAACAAGTCTGAACTCGCCGCAAAAAATGTTGGCGGAACGCTGGAGTTTGAATTCGAAGGCAGTCTTATCGGTTGTGTGTTTAACGCTAAAAAGAATGGAAACATAAAGGTCTGGATAGATGGCGGTAACGAAAAAACCTTCAATCTGGAAGGGGATACCGCAGGATGCCTTGAAAGAATCTTTTATAACAATTTAAATAGCGGAAAACACACCATAAAAATAGAATATGTAGGTCCCGGATATTTTGCATTAAGCACTTTGCTTGTGGGATAAAATAAAAGCCTTGAGAAAGTTGTTCTCAAGGCTTTGTGTTTAATATACATCAATCCAACCCGGGTCCTCGGTTTCTTCGGAGAATACATTGGAAGAAGTATTACCGCTGGAAGTATTACCGCTGGAAGTATTACCACTGGAAGTATTACCACTCGAAGTATTACCACTCGAAGTGCTTCCGCTCGAAGTGCTTCCACTCGAAGTGCTTCCACTCGAAGCGCTTCCGCTTGAAGTATTACCACTTGAAGTATTGCCACTGGAAGTATTACCGCTCGATGTGTTATCGCTTGAAGTGTTATCGCTTGAAGTGTTTTCACTTGATGTGTTATCACTCGATGTGTTATCACTTGATGTGTCACTGCTCGAAGTTGGTTCGCTCGAAGAAATTTCGCTTGATGCGGCATCACTTGAAGTAATATCTGAAGAAACGGGAACAAGTCGGA
>JAZNUZ010000205.1:0-5157 GCA_045592605.1 Acutalibacteraceae bacterium | reverse complement strand
GGAAAGACAGCGCGCCGATATTTGCAACGTCAAATCCGTATTTCGGGATTATAAACTCCCAGCAAGCCGCAACCGCGTAATCGCATGCGTCTTCAAGCGAATAACCGAGCTTTACGAGTCCGTCGATAACAATGTCATCGTTTGAATACTGAGGGAATCCAAGTCCTGCTTTGGTAAGCTCGCTTCCGAGTTCAAAAATCTCATCGGGAGTGTTTTTTGAAACGCGCAGATTTATCTTCGGGTCGATAAGCAGATTTTCACGGCTTGCTTCAAGGCAAAGCTTCGAGAGAAGATTGAAAGTTTCGTTACCTTCCACGTCTATTCCGCCGAGCACCATACTCTGTCCGTTATCGCCCTGCTGTACGCCGACATAAGTATCGCTATCTTTGTTAAATGATAAGAAGAAATCTTCAACAAGTGCCAATGCAGTCTCTTCGGTATAAACACCTGCATCCATATCCTTTTTGAAATAAGGATACATATATTTATCAAATCTTCCGACTGTATTGTGGTAATTTCCTTCAAGCCATAAAGCATAATGAACTATGCGGAAAAACTGCAGTGCTTCTCGGAAATTGGTAGCCGAATAACGCGGAACGCGATTAAGAGTTTTTACAATATCTTCTCTGCCCTGACGCGCGGCTTCTTCTTTGTAGCGGTCGGCAAGAGAAATAATTGCATCAATACTGCGGCGCGAGTACTCATCGGCAGTTTTACGCGCTTCAAGAAGTCCCATACCGATTATCTTTTCATAATCGGGAGACAGGTTTGAAATATAGCCTAATTCGTGAATATAATGCTCTTTTCTAAGACTTTCCCATTCTTTTTCCGTAAAGCAGTCGGGAATATTAGAAACGGTACGGATAAAGCAAATTTGCTCATTCGGCAAAATTACAGGTTTTTCTTCAGCAATAAGTCGCTCAAAACGGTCGGTCATTCTCTCAATCGGTGACAGACCCTTCTCGGAATATTCTTTTGCCAAATCCCAATCTACCGTATGGCGAAATTTATGATGTTGTTTTGAAACTATATAATGTAATAACTCGTTCATTGCTCATTACTCCTTTGCAAGTATATTATATGCCATAAAAAAAGTAAAGTCAAGCCAAAAATAGAAATAATTACTAATTTTGACTTGACTTTTTAAATTTATTTCCAATAGCCGAGTTCTACGCCCTTTTTATAGACAACATCTGCCAAGAGTTTATAACCTATATCACTCATATGGCAACTTTCCTTATTTTTTTCATAAAGGAAAGTCGCGGGCATTCTCTTTTTCATAATGCACCACTCATCCATTTTTGCGATTTCAAGGTCGTAAGCCTTATGAGCTTCTTCGTATCCGTATTTTCTCGGGTTAGCCACATTTTTACCAAATGCCGCCTCATATTTTTCAAAATCATCTTCGCCATAGAAGGGGCAAATAATTATATAGTTTTCATAATAATCTGCAAACTTTTTACATTCCGCTATTCGTTCCTCTACTGGCGGTCCGCCATTGGCACCCATTAAAACTATTGCCACGTGGCAAGAGCCGAATTGTTCGGAATAATCATATTTCACCGGTGTCCCTTTTTTAAGGGTAAGTGGCGAAGTAGCATCACTTCTCACTAAAGTATATGTACCATCTCTGCCATCTTCTCCGCCTTTTTTATACTCGATACTGTATTTAACACCATCGATAATCACGCGGTTTTGTGCCAACCCCTTGCCAAAAGCCAGATACTGTATCTGCTTTCCATCGGCATAGCAGAAAAGTTCGCGGTTAAGTGCAACTTTGCTTTCTCCGGCTGGAAAAACAACATCATTCGTCAACACAAAATCTGCGGCATTGGCGCGTGAGTTGATGGCTTCCATTTTCTCCCCGCTGACACCTGCGTTAATGACCTTATACTGCCCGTTAAGGTTTGCTTGTAGTTGCGAAGGATAGTCATAACCCGATTTCATACCCATACCTTCGGTAATGCTGTCCCCGAAACAAAGAACAACCTTATCGTTTCCGTGTTCAAACTCGGTAATAGGTTTTGCAGCGGTTAATTCAAATTTTTCGGATTGATCTGCATTTCCGCTCTCAACAACTTCTGCATTTTGATTATTCTCGGTAGGTTTACAAGCCGTTACCGTTAAAAGCAAGGCAAGAACTAATATAAATGATGCTAATCTTTTCATATAAATTCTCCTTTTTAAAAATATAGCTGCCTTTCGGCAGCTATATTTTGAAAGTTTGGTATGGGAAGACCTACCGATTAATCTTCGTCATCTTCGTCTTCGTCATCTTCATCATCTTCATCGTCTTCGTCATCATCTTCATCGTCATCTTCGTCATCATCATTGTCCATATTAACAACAACTATAACAATTACAACACCGACAACAAGAAGGAGCAACATCAATGCGCCGATTCCAATAATGATTATAAGTGTTAGGTCATCAACCTGTGAGCCGAAGAAGGAACCTGAATCAGAATCATTCTGGTCTCCTGCATTCTGCTGAAGGTCATCGGGTTCTTCGTCCCCTGGTTCTTCGTCGCCGGGTTCTTCATCGCCAGGTTCTTCATCGCCAGGTTCTTCATCCCCTGGTTCTTCATCGCCAGGTTCATCGTCGCCAGGTTCATCACCCGGTACTTCTTCCGGAGCGTTCGGGTCATCGGTCATGGCCGGCATATTGTCTTCTGTTATACCAACCAACGATACCTTGAGTTCCTGTACCGCGAGTTTAACGCCTTCAGTAGAAAATCCTACAGTACCTTTTTCTTTTCTGACTTCGCTCATAAACTCAGCATAATCTTCAGCGTTTACTGTAGTGCCGTTCGGGTATGTCTTGATTGTTTTAGTAGAATCAAAGATTGTCTTATCATCTAACTGGTAGATAACCTTGCCACCCTTGAGTGAAACGTTGATACTACGTACCTTTCTGGAGTTACCGCTAAGGGTTTCATCCCAGATATACGAATTATCTTGTGTTGTATCTGCATTGAGATATGAAGCATCATCCAATGAATGAACGGTTGTTTCGTGATTACCACCAAGTGTACTTGCGGCATCTTCGCCTATATTATAAATGTGTAAGCCACCACTTGCATAGATACCGAAACCAAGAGCCGACTGGTCTTTAGCCAACAAACGATTTGTACCCGCAGTTTCATCAAGTGTTGCACGAGCAATAATATGAAGTTGAGGATTCTGTCTGTACAATGAGTTCTTAACGGTAAACACCTTGTAATTTACGTTATAGTCTGAGAAATCTTTAAGGATATCAGATTTGTACATAAATGTAAATGTACGGAAATATCCACTTGTGAAGTTCAAGCCTTCTTTAGTTGTTTCGTAGAACTCGGCTCCGTTTTCGATATTTGCGTAATCGTCCTTCGGAGTAAGCATACTGTTATAAAGTGCTTTAGGCATTGTGTCAACAGAGAATTCTTTTCCGGTATAGGTCCAATTCTTGAGTGCTTCTTCTGTTGTAAGGTCACTCTTCTCTATAACGAAATCGTAATCTCCTTCTTTGTTAACGATTACATAAATATTCTTGCTCTTGCCGTTATATGTAATCTTAAACGCAGAGAGTCCCGCTGCACCGGAAATAAGAGTATTGCCGGATTTCTTAACTGTACCTTCAGTGTTTTCCCACTGTACATCATTTGCGGAAACTCTTGTTCCGTCTGCGAGTTCAATCTGAACCTTGCTTAAGTCAACAATCTTGTACTCAAACATCGGTAATGCCGGAGATTCATCGGTTATGAGATATTTGCCGGCTTCGGCTTTATCTTCATCTTCTTCGTTAGCAGAACCACTGTCTTCAGAAAGTCCTGCATCGCTCATTACAGGCATAGTCTGTGCAGTAATGCCGTTAAGCGCTACTTTGAAAGACTTGAGATAAGCACCTAAACGATTAAATGTGAAACCTACAGTACCCTTGCCAAATGCAGCTTCATCCATAGAGATGTTGTATTCTTCAGCATCGACTTCTGAACTGTCTTGATTATCCCAAGTTGCAGAATTCATTGTCTTGTTGGTATCGAGTATCTCGAGCATTTCATTGCCCGTACCCATACTGTATACAATGTGATTTCCATCAAGTTTAATACTGTATTCAACATCCTGACTGATACCAGCAGTTTCTCTTGCAGGATACGAGAATACGTACTTAGGATTAAGTGCTGCATTACCCTTAGTAAGTACCGAAGCATCTTCCAAAGAGTTAAGGTATCCATCCCCAACAATACCCTTGTTTGAAGTGGGCATCATATTAAGAATCTGAACACCGCCGTAGCTTGTATTTCTTAATACAAGTGCATTTGAATCAGCAGCAAACACCTTAGCGCTATCTGCATTTTCATTAAGAGTTGCTCTGGTAATAAATCCAAAGTAACCGCGGTAAGTATCATCATCACTGGTGCCTGTTGTGTTGGCTACAGTAGCATTTACAGTATAGTCTGCAAAGTCTTTTAAGATATCCGACTTATACATATAGAGAACTGTTCTGCTTCCCCAGATGTTTTTAAGACTACCAATACCCTGTGTAGTCGGGTTTGCCTTATCCGCAGTAAACGGAATATCTTTGATTTCATCTAAATCATAAGAATCTGTAGCAAGTGTCTTGTGCTCTGAATTGTGGAGATATGTTACCCAATCTTCATCAACATATCCGCCCATAGCGCAATCAATATCAACAAGATTGAAGTTATAGTCGCCATCCTTATTTACAAGCACATAAACATTTTTGCTCTGTCCGTTATAGGTTACCTTAAATGTGGTAATTCCTGTCTTGGCAGCAATAAGATTGTTGCCTTCAACATAAGCACTCTTACCATCTACTACTTCCCACTTAGCATCTTTAGCAAGTACTTTTGTGCCATCAGCTAATTGGATTTTGATTTTGTTAAGGTCAGCCTTCTTGTTTGCGAACATCGGGATAGCAGGAGCATCATCTTCTACAAGATATATACCGGGTTTGCTTTCTTCACCTTCGCCTTCGCTGGAACCGCCTTCGCCGCCTTCAGGAGCAGTAGCAGAATCGGTCATTGTCGGCATATTCTCAGCGCTAACGCCTACCAAAGATACCTTAAAGCCTTGTAAAACAGCCTTTGTAGATACAAATGAGAAACCAATTGTACCCTTCTTATTAGCGCCATCCATAAATGCGTTGTAATCTTCC
>JAZNUZ010000204.1:0-4477 GCA_045592605.1 Acutalibacteraceae bacterium | reverse complement strand
GTTTCACTTACAACCGTAATTTCAATTTTAACCATGCCTGCATTTGTAGCTTTATCACAAATAATATAAAAAAATCCATCTCAAAAGAGATGGATTTTTATTTTTTAAAACTCTGCAAATAACCACTCACCCGAATTTAATATAACCTTATAACTATCTCCGTTATATTCAATGTTTGTATTACCTTCGAGCACTTGTAAAACTTTGCCACATTTGATCGAAACGGTAACCTCTGCTCTGCCTTCTTCCAAGTAAACGTCACCCTTTTCTAAATCTCTAACAATACCATTATTATTAAATATTGAAAGATAGAAGCCGTTGTTTATTTTATTAACAAACCAATGTACGTTACCCGAAACCACACACGGCAAAATTTCATTTAATTTATCAGCAATTTCGGTAATATCAATAATATTATTATGTTGTTTTGCAAACTCAGGATTAAAGGTTAAATCGACCAAATATTCATAGTTGTTAATGGTTTCATATCCTTCAACAACAATATCCATAGCATCAGGTAAAACAGGATTTTTAAGGCAGATATTCTCGTTGCCTACCATTGGATGTGATGTGGCAAATATCTTATATAAGCTTTCCTTAACCTTTTTCATTTTTACTTCAAGTTCTTCGCTTGCAAGGAAATTCTTGTGCCAATTTGGTTGCCATTTTTCAAGTTCGGGGAACTCAACGAATGGGATTTCTTTTGGTATTACAACGGCAATCGGAGTATATTGTTCACCTATTTCGGTGTATTTTCTTGAAAACTTGAGGAAATCCAACTTAACCTGCCCATAAGGGGTAATTTCAAAATCTTTCCAATCATAGAACACGTTTCTCATACCGTGTTCTTCACTCATAAATTTAGCACCGGCAAGATAGCCATAGTACTGCATTCTTTTTTGAATAGAACGAGAAAAACCTGCATTTTCTCCGGCGGCCGTATAAGTCTCACCGATATCAGCATTAAACCATTCGTGTTTACCGTCTTTTTGGAAGTTGGTGCATTTGGTTCCAATTTTCTCAATTGTTCTCCACGGCTCTACATATACTCCAAAGTCAACATTTTTTTCTCGAGATACACCACGAACAAATGCCATTTGCATATTCATATAGGATGTCTGCTCGCCGCACTCACAAAAGAAATGTTTTGTGTTCCACTGTACTTCATCGTGTTGTTGCGCAATAAAGGAATCGCACGGGATAAGTGTGTCACCCGTCAATTCTTGTCGGGTTAAATATAGGCGTTTTAATTCCGCCATAAGTTCATCATAGCTATTAGGGCAACCGAATTTTTCAAAATCAAATTCATCCTGAACTTCCAAGAACGGAACCGCTGTTTGTGGGAATTTTTCCTTGAGTGCCGCTACAATATTTTCTGCAGTCCACGCCTTTTCTTCGCCCAAACAATTTTTTATACGAATAATATCGTTTATGTAATTGGTGTTCCACTCATGCATTTGAAATCCGTAAAACTTATCGCCTAAAAGACTTTTATACTCATTTACTAAATCCCAATCATAATTGTACAGACTAAACATTCCACCGCCTTGTAGACGGTCTATATAAAACGGGCATTTGTTTTCCTTTAAATAATTATATAAATCTCCACCCTTTTTTGCCACATTATTGAAATTCATAAAATCATCTTCGGGTTGTCTGACATATTGAACAAAACGAATACCATCATTTTCACCTACAAAACCCGCATCAATTTGTGCCTGCCAGGTTTCAGGCATATAACAATGAAAATAAGTAAACATATATTGTCTTTCTAAACGAAAATCCTTAAAAGAAGGATTTTTGTTTTTTATTTAGATTTAATCTCTTTCTTGCCACCCATATATGGTTGCAGGGCTTTCGGAATTCTAATGGTATAAGTTTTGCCGTCAAATTCAAGATTATTTTCAAGGAAAGCAATAAGCATACGTGGTGGTGCCACAACGGTATTATTAAGGGTATGTGCTAAATATTTATTGCCGTCAGCATCCTTTACACGAATACCAAGTCTGCGCGCTTGAGCGTCGCCTAGGTTTGAACAAGAACAAACTTCAAAATATTTTTGCTGTTTTGGAGACCACGCTTCAACATCGTATGACTTAACCTTTAGGTCAGCCAAGTCACCTGAGCAACATTCAAGTGTTCTTACTGGAATGTCCATAGAGCGGAAGAGTTCAACCGAATAACTCCACATTTTATTAAACCATTCCATACTATCTTCCGGTTTGCAGATAACTATCATTTCCTGCTTTTCGAACTGGTGTATGCGGTAAATACCGCGTTCTTCAATGCCGTGTGCGCCCTTTTCTTTACGGAAGCAAGGCGAATAACTCGTAAGTGTTAACGGAAGATTTGCTTCGGGAGTTATTGTATCAATAAATTTACCTATCATAGGATGTTCACTCGTACCTATAAGATAAAGGTCTTCGCCTTCAATCTTGTACATCATAGCATCCATTTCTTCAAAGCTCATTACACCTGTAACAACGTTTGAGCGAATCATAAAAGGCGGAATGCAATAAGTAAAACCTTTATCTATCATAAAATCTCTGGCATACGAAAGAACTGCGCTGTGCAAACGGGCAATATCTCCCATAAGGTAATAAAAACCTTCGCCTGCAACCTTACCCGCAGCTTCTTTATCTATGCCACTGAATAGCGCCATAATATCGGTGTGGTACGGAATTTCAAAGCTCGGTACAGTCTTTTCGCCATACTGCATAACTTCTACATTTTCTTCATCATTTTTACCAATCGGCACCGATGCATCAATTATATTAGGAATCTTCATCATAACTTGCTTGAGTTCGGCTTCATACTGAGTTTCCAACTCTTCAAGTTCTTTGAGACGGTCAGCCTGGCGGCTTACAAGCTCCTTCATTTCCATCGCTTCATCGCGCTTACCCTGTGCCATAAGAGCGCCTATTTGTTTGCTTATTTTATTACGGTTAGCACGAAGTTCGTTAGCTTCGTTATTAGCAGCACGTTTCTTTTCATCAAGCGTTAAAGCTTCGTCAACAAGCGGTAACTTAGCATCCTTGAATTTCTTTTTTATATTTTCTTTTACAATTTCAGGATTTTCTCTTATAAATTTAATATCTAACATTTAGATTCCCCCTAAATATTTAACATTGTAATTGTAACATAATAAATTTGTTTTATCAAGCAAATAATGCATAAAATATGTTTATGAAGCATATTTTATATTTTACCCACTTAGAAATACCGCTGCCAAAACCTTATGGACCATTTCACTTAACTTTTTTGCTGGGCAGTATCTTAACGGTTGCGCTATTTTGTAAATTTTTTAAAGCAAATACAAACCGAAAATATGACAGGTTCGTTTTCTTATTTGGGGTGTTTTTGGGATTACTCGAAGTTTACAAACAGTTATATTTCACATATATTATCGGAAACGGCAGATATATTTTCGATGTATTACCCCTTCAACTCTGCAGTATACCAATGTATTTGTGCTTACTTTTTCCGATTTTCAAAAGTAAAAAAATTAAGCGACTTTTTTCTTCTTATATTTTCTATTACGGAACACTTGGCGGAATAGCGGTAATGCTTTTTCCTAACAGCGTACTAACTGAACATTTAAGTATTAATATTCATACACTTGTCTGGCATACTGCACTTATATTATTAGGTGCTTTTTTATACAAAACAAATTATATTAAAATTTGTTTTGACGAATATAATAATGCAACTTTTCTTTTTTTGACACTTTCTCTTTTTGCTTTGGTTATAAATATTTCTGCAAAGAACTTTTTTGGTAAAAACACATTCCTTTTCTTTATAGGACCTGCGAAAAATAATGTTTTCTTAATTTCCCGCCTACACGATATTTTAGGTTGGGAAATGGTTTCTATTGCAACGGTAGCATTAATATGCCTTTGTGGGTTTTTATTTTATTTGATAACAAAAAACCATTGCCAAAAAATTAAAAGCCATCCGTAACGGATGGTTTTCTTTTTAGGACCGCCGCTCAAAATGGAACCGTCTTAGAACTTTATTTTCTTATTTATCCCATTTATTTACAGATTCGACTCTTTTTTCGAGTTCTTTTATCAATATTTCAGAATCTATAGGAGAATTCTTTTCTTCTTTAGTTGCAGAAAAAAGTTTAAAGCCGAAAAGTAAAAATCCTAAAAATAAAATCGGAAGATAATACATTTTAATGTGAGTATAAATAGTAAGCACAATTGTTAAAACAGCCATTAAAAAAAATATGGAAAGAAATATAGAATTAAAAATATTGTTTAACTTACTAAATGATGTATAATAAGCAACGTACACTTTGTTATCTTGCTCTAAAATCTCTGCGAATAGTTTAGTAGAGTTATCGCTTTCCACTCTTTTAGTTGGCGGGTTGGTAATAATGATTTTACCTTTTTTAGTACAGTAAAACTGAATAGGTTTTTCACCGCTAATTTTTTCTCTACAAACACCTTGCATTTGCATAAATTTATCTATT
>JAZNUZ010000203.1:0-1749 GCA_045592605.1 Acutalibacteraceae bacterium | reverse complement strand
GTTATTGTTTTAGTGGTTTTATTTTTGATTTTTAATCTGAACGGAGTTTTTGAAATTATATAATATTAACTTTTTATTGACAATTTTCGATATTATGTTAGAATATTATATGCATTTGAATATTTCCTTATCATGAGCGGCGGAGGGACAGGCCCTGTGAAGCCCGGCAACCTGGTTTTACCAAGGTGCTAAATCCTGCGGTTTTTACCGAAAGATGAGGTGGCTATTTTACCGCCTTTAAAAAGGCGGTTTTATTTTTGGAGGATTATATGAGTAGATTACTTTTTTCATCAGAGTCTGTAACAGCAGGTCATCCCGACAAAGTGTGCGACTGCGTGTCGGATGCTATACTTGATGCTTTGTTATCGGTTGACCCTGAGTCCAGAGTTGCTTGTGAAACCTTTGCAAGTACCGATTCCATAACTGTAATGGGCGAGATTACAACAAAGGCTAAAGTTGATTATGAAAAAATCATCAGAGAAACAATTTGTAAAATAGGATACAACAGTGATGATGTTTTCTTTAACGGAAATACCTGTAAAGTTGATATAAAGTTGCATAATCAGTCGGCAGATATTGCGCTCGGTGTAGATAGGTCGTTGGAAGTCAAATCAGGTGAAGAAGATGAATTTAATCTGCATGGCGCGGGTGACCAGGGTATGATGTTCGGTTATGCCTGTGATGAAACGCCCGAACTTATGCCATTGCCCATTTCCTTGGCTCATAAATTAGCAATTAGACTTACCGAAGTGCGTACAAGCGGTGTTCTTAATTATCTTAGACCTGATGGTAAAACTCAGGTGACAGTAGAATATGCAGATGGCAAACCTGTGCGCGTTGATACAGTTGTTGTGTCAACCCAACATACTGCCGATATTGAACTTGAAACATTAAGACAGGATATTGTTAATTTGGTTATTAAACCAATTATCCCCGCAGAGTTGTTAGATGATAACACAAAATATTATATTAATCCCACAGGTCGTTTTGTAATCGGCGGTCCGCACGGAGACACAGGTCTTACAGGCCGAAAGATTATAGTTGATACATACGGCGGTGCATCTCGCCACGGTGGCGGTGCTTTTTCGGGTAAGGACCCGACAAAAGTTGACCGTAGTGCCGCTTATGCAGCCCGTTATGTTGCTAAAAATATTGTTGCGGCAGAGATTGCTAAAAGATGCGAAGTACAGATTGCGTATGCTATCGGTGTCGCCAATCCTGTGTCGGTTATGGTAGATACTTTTGGCACTGGTGTTGTAAGTGATGATGAAATTTCAAATGCTGTACTGAGTGTGTTTGATTTGCGCCCGGCGGCCATAATTAAAAAACTTGATTTACGACGTCCCATTTACTCGGCTGTAGCGGCTTATGGACATATGGGAAGAACCGATTTAGATTTACCTTGGGAAAGAACCGATAAAACTGAGCACCTTAAAAAGATAATAAAATAGTGATAAAGAGAGACTTTTTTTGGTAAAAGGTCTCTCTTTTGTTAGTAAAAAAGTGGAGATTTTGCAAAATCGCAATATTTTCTTATAATTTGTCAAAATTTTATATTGCAAAAAACACAATATAAAGTATAATTAAAAAGGGTGAATGATGAGTAAATTTAAAGCATCGGATTATGCTGCTTACAATTCAAAATTCGGATACGACCGATATGAGTATTTATACGAATTAATGACTGAATTATTTGCCTTAATTCCCTTTGATGAAAAAAATTTTGAAGATGATACTTTTTTTGTTTAT
>JAZNUZ010000202.1:0-5860 GCA_045592605.1 Acutalibacteraceae bacterium | reverse complement strand
AGTATCATCAAGCAACTTAGGGTCGATTTTTGCCTTATATCTACCGTATTGCTCGATATACTGCTCATCTACGTGAGCGATCTCAGCAATTTCGGTAATCGGCTTCATTATACATTCCTGTGCAATTTCGATATCTGATTTGTAACCCATAGAAATTCCCCTTTTAACTTTATATGTTTTATTAAATTATCTGAAATTTATATAAGCACGGAACACAACTTGTTTTTTCTCATTGAGTGCCGTTATATAATAATTCTTATTAGCCAGTTCTTTTCGGTATATAAATAATTTTTCCCCTTCAAAACTCTCTTTTAAAAAATGTATTTCGAAGGTATAAATATCGTTCTGATTTAAAAATTGCGTCGAAAAACAATGGGATGCCATAAGTGAATATTTAGTATTATTGGTGTGACCGTTCATATCAATATCACTACTGCGAATTGTCTTTTCATAGCAAAAATCCGTATCATCAACCTGATATTTTTGCTTAGTGTACTCTCCGGCATTAGCCCGTTCTTCAAGATAATCAATATCCGTCATAACAGTATCTGGGTGTATGCGGCAAATCCTACGCGTATGAGCATCAATCATACACCAGTCACTTGTAGCAGATATCAAAAGCCCATCTTCTTCACTTTTGATTTCAAAATCTCGCTCAAGTATTATTTTTTCAGGTTTAATAGGCCAGGTTCTGCAAACAATTACATCTTTATGGTGCGGAATTTTTTCAAAAACTATACGGATTTTTGAAATAACCCAATAAGCATTTGCACTATTTAAAAGTCCGGAAAAACCGTACCCGCTACGTTCCGCATTTTCATTGGCAAGTCTTTGCAAAACTTCGGTCGTCTTCTGAAGTGTTATTTTCGAGTCGGCACCTACGCTGTTTGCCGATAATTCTTCAGAAAATACATAAAACTCTTTCATATAAATTACCTTTGCATTATTTTTAACAACTAATATTTTATCACAATTTTTTATTTAATTCAACATATACTTTGCTTTTTTATATGTGTTGTATTATAATATTTAAAAAGCACTCTATTCGGGGAGATACTATGGAAACAGATAAACTATACGACAAGGACAGTTATATAAAAAATTTTAATGCTACGGTTATAAAATGTGAAGAATACAATGGTGAATTCAGAGTTGTTTTAAACAAAACTGCCTTCTTTCCCGAAGGTGGCGGTCAGTTTTCTGATACGGGTACCATTGGGGACGCAAAGATAAATAACGTGCAGATTGAAAACGGAATTATCTGGCATTACTGCGATAAGCCGCTTACTGTCGGAAAAGAATACACTGCTGAAATCAATTTTTCGGAACGCTTTGATAAAATGCAACAACATTCGGGCGAACATATTGTATCGGGTATAGTTTTTAAAAAATTTGGATTTAACAATGTAGGGTTCCATTTGGGAAATGATTTCTTTACAATGGATTTTGATGGCATAATCACCAATGAGCAATTATCGGAAATTGAATTACTCGCCAATCAAGTTATAGCAAACAATGTAAAAATTTATGCAGAATATCCCGAAGAAGAAAAATTAAGAACTCTTTCGTACCGCAGTAAAGGTGAAGTCGATGGCAACATCAAACTTGTATATATTGAAGGAATTGATGTTTGCGCTTGTTGTGCACCCCACGTGAAAAGCAGCGGCGAAATCGGTATTATAAAATTCTTACACCACGAAAAAAACAAAGGCGGTATCAGAATATACGCCAAATGCGGTTTAAGGGCTATTAAAGATATCCAAAGCAAATACAATAACAACTCAAAAATTTCGGCATTGCTTTGTGCTAAGTCGGATGAAACTGCCGTGGCGGTAGAAAATCTGCTCAATGATATGAATAATTTAAAATATCAAATCACAGCCTTGAAAAGAGAACTTGCTGAACTCAAAATCAATTATTTGCCCGAAGATAAGAAAAAAGTGTGTATATTTGAAGATGGTCTTACCGCCGGTGATATGCGCTTTCTTGCAAACAAGGCTACCGAGAAATGTGAAGTTTTTGCAGTGTTTTCGCAAAACCGTATTGGTTTTTCTTATGTTTGTGCCTATAATAAAGAAGACATAAATCAGTTTACCGAACTTTTTAATACCAAACTCGGCGGCAAAGGCGGTGTCAGCGGCAAATTATTACAAGGTAGTATTACTGCAGACAAGAATACGGTTGAAGAATTCTTTAAGACTATTTAATTATCGTTGACAAACAAAGTTTTTGGTGTATAATAATTTTTAGCAGAGTAGGAATTCGTGCGTTAAGTGCTGTACGGACGGGGAGTTGCCATACAGACGAATGGGTTTACCTTGCGATACGAAATCCGCATCCCGCTGCTACAAACAAGGTCTACCCGATTTTTATTACCCTGCTTGTAGCTATTTACAAGGAGGGTATTTTTTTGTTTCAAAAAGTTTTTAAAACCGATAAATTAAAGGAAGTAAAAATACTTGTTGTTGCCACTTTTTTCGCTTCAATAAGTCTTGTATGCGGCAAGTTTCTTGCTTTCAGCATCGGGGACACCTTGCGGTTCAGTTTTGAAAATTTGCCATTGATACTCGTTGGTATGCTGTTTGGTCCTACCGTTGGTGCTTTGACTGCAGTTACTGCCGATATTATAGGTTGTATATTACGCGGATATGCCATAAACCCCATTTTAACATTTGCCGCCGCTTTTATAGGCTTTTTAGCGGGTATATTATATGATGTCTTGAAAAAAACATCTATCTATATCAGGGTGTCTGTCAGCGTGATACTGTGCCATATATTCGGCTCTGTTTTTATTAAAACTGTAGGTCTTTGCATTTGGTACTCTACCCCATTCCTTATTACGCTTTTGCAGCGCTCTATTAATTATGCGATTGTATCGGTTGCGGAATTAATTGTTCTTATAATCATTTTAAAAAACAAGGCATTTTTAGGGCAAATAACTAAAATAACAGGTAATAAAAATGAACTATAGTGAAACTCTCAAATACATTCATTCTGTTAGCAATTTTTTCTGTAAACCCGGTCTTGAGCGTATACAGAAATTATGCGACTTTTTAGGCAATCCACAAGATAAGCTTAAGTTTGTACACGTTGCAGGTACCAATGGCAAAGGCTCGTTTTGTGCTATGTTGTCTCAAATTCTAATTGATGCGGGATACACGGTAGGAACATATACTTCCCCCTATATCCTTGAATTTAATGAACGAATTTCTGTAAACGGGCAAATGATTGATAATGATGATTTAACCGAAATTTGTGAGTATATAAAGCCGTTTGCCGACCAAATGGAAGACAAGGTAACGGAATTTGAATTGATTACCGCTATAGCATTTGAATATTTTCACAGAAAAAATTGTGATATAGTGGTACTTGAATGTGGTCTTGGCGGAAAATACGATGCAACCAACATTATTACAACACCTATTTTGTCTGTCATTACCGGTGTTGATTTTGACCACCAGAATTTCTTAGGCAACACTATAGAAGAAATTGCCGCTGAAAAATCGGGAATTATTAAAAACGGCATTCCTTGTCTTTGGTGTGGTAATAACCCAGCCGCAGAAAAAGTAATTGTAAATGCCGCCGCCAATAAAGCTTCCTTATTGATTTCACCAAATCACAAAGATATAGAAATATTAAAAACCGATTTAGAAGGCACATTATTTAATTTCGGTGATTTTAAAAATATTTTCATACCGCTTCTCAGTCTTTATCAACCCTATAATGCCGCAAATGCGATAACTGCGTCAACATTACTGAATAAAAACGGATTTAAAATTAAACAAGAGAGTATAAAAAACGGACTTGCCAAAACCCGTTGGAAAGCCCGTTTTGAAGTGATGAATTCTTGTCCGCTTGTGATTTTTGATGGATCTCACAATCCGCAAGGTGTCTGTGCTACTACCCAGAGCATTAAACACTACTTTAAAAACCAAAAAGTAAATGTTTTAACGGGGGTTATGAAGGATAAAGATTACCGCTTTATTGCAAAAACAATAAGCGAAGTAGCGAATAGGGTTTATTGCATTACCCCCGACAATCCAAGAGCCTTATCTGCCGATGAATATTGCAGTGTTTTCAGAGAATTCGGGATAACCGCCGTTTCCTTTAAAAACATAAAGGAAGCCCTTAGTTCAGCCATTCTTTGCGATGGCACACCTTTAATATGTATGGGCTCACTTTATATGTACGGTGATATTTATAAGATACTTAAAGAAAACGTCTTATATTAATCCGAAGTTTTTTGTAACACAAGTTTACTGCCTACATACTATGGTATAGAAGTTTATCTTCAATTTTTTGTATGGAGGCTTTTTATGGCAGACATTAGAAATGATGTTCAAAACGGTAACTGCGGCTTTCGCGACGCTTGTTGTATTGATGCCGGAAGAGTCTATGACTCCTGTTGCGACCGAGATTGCGTAGAAGATTTAAGGTGTTACTTTACACCGGAAGGTCAAAATTACATTGAAAGAGCAATTAGCGTAAAAATTAAAAGCGCCGAAGTTCTTAATGTCTATATCCACGTAGAGCCGGTTAATTTTAACCGCGGTTTCTATTCATGCGATTTAACCTTCTTATTTCTTATTGATTTCGATGTGTATTTGACACCGCACTCCTGCCCTGTTGGGATTAAAGGTCTTGCAAGTTTTAACAAGCGCGTAATTCTGTTTGGCAGCGATGGAAATGTAAAGATTTTCTCTAACACGGTATCAGAAGACAGTTGCGATATCTCTTCCAAGCGCACAAGCAATATGCCAAAATGCGTAGTTCAAAGTGTTGACCCCATTCCGCTTGGTTGTCGTTTAGGTCAGGTAAAAGATGCTTGTGAATGTATAGGTGTTGTACCTTCATTCGTTAACGAACTCTTAGGCGGTCAGGTAATCGGAAATTGTGATTGCGGCACACCTACTGTATATGTTACATTAGGTCTTTTCAGTGTTGTACAGCTAATACGTAATGTACAGATGCTAATCCCTGTATATGATTTCTGCATACCCGAAAAACAATGCACAGACACTACAGACCAACCCTGCGACATTTTCAAAAAGATTAAATTCCCGACCGATGACTTTTTCCCGCCGCACAACTTTGAATCAAACGATATTGGTTGCGGTTGCAACGAGCAAGATGCATAAAGAAAAAAGGAGACATAAAACTATGTCTCCTTTTCTTATTATTTATAGTTTGTCAGGTCCAATTCTTTGAACTTAAGGAAGAATTCTTTAAAGAATTCAACGTTTTTATTTGTTCCGCCTATTTCATCGCTTTCAAAATTTATCGGCATAACCGGATCGTGTACACTGAGTCTTAAAAGCATCCAACCGTGCGGTGTTGTAATTCTGATACCTTCACGGTTATCATCGGCAATTACACAATTCTTATTCTTCTTAGCGAATTCTTCCAAACTTGCGATAACCTGCATACCGTAAGACTTAAAATCATCTGCTAATATTGTAAGTCGTATTTCCTTTTCTTCAGCCGCCATTTTAAGCGGTGAAAGAATCTCTTCAAATCGTTTGCCTTTAGCGAGTTCTATAACAATTTTGGTAGCAAGATATGCGCCATCATCAAGGAAATAGTTTTCTTCAAGTGCAGCATGACCGCTGGTTTCAATAGCCAACGGGCAACGGACTCCGCTGTTACAGAGCTCTATCGCTTTATTTATAACATTCTTGTATCCACGTTTATAGCGGTAATGCACACCGCCTAAATGCTTTTCTATATATTCCTTTAATCCATCAGAAGTTACCGAGTCTGTAACAACAGTCGCCCCCGGATTTGACTGCATAACTATATAAGATGCCAAGGCTACCAGTCGGTTACGGTTAATTTCGTTGCCGAAACAATCCACACAACC
>JAZNUZ010000201.1:0-4085 GCA_045592605.1 Acutalibacteraceae bacterium | reverse complement strand
CCACATCGGGATTATTGGCTTTGAGCGTTTCGCAAAGAGTTCTGAGCTCATCCGAAGCGGCATTATCGATTTTAGCGGTGATAAGTTTTATATCGCCAATTTGTACTGCGTTTTCCATTATTTTATCAAGTTTGCCGAGAGCTAACTTGCTTTCCAACTGTTCGATGGACTTTTCTTTTTCTTTAAGTTCGCTCATAACAGCAGCAGCGCGTGTGGTTAAATCGTTTATATTACCGCACTTAAGTGCCGCGGCAGTACTTGTCAAAGTATCAAAATAACGGTCGATAAGAGCAAGTAAATTTTCACCTGTAACGGCTTCAATTCTTCTGACACCTGCGGCAATTCCCGATTCAGAGGTAATGCGGAAAAGACCGATTTTAGCGGTGTTGCTTATGTGTGTACCGCCGCAGAATTCAACCGATTTATCATCTACTGCGACAACACGTACGCGCTCTCCGTATTTTTCACCGAAAAGTGCCATTGCGCCCATTTTTCTGGCTTCTTCAATCGGCATTTCTTCATTTTGAACAGGAATGCCTTTAAGAATAACGCTATTTACGAAGTTTTCAACCGACTTGATTTCTTCGGGGGTCAAGGCTGAAAAATGAGTAAAGTCGAAACGGACTGTATTTTCGTTTACGAGTTGTCCTGCCTGTTCAACGTGTGTGCCGAGAACCTGTCGGAGCCCTGCTTGTAAAAGGTGGGCAGAAGTATGGTTGCGGCGTATTGCTTCGCGGCGAGTAACATCTATTTCGGCGATTACTTTGTCACCAACCGAGATTATACCATCTTCCACAACACAGAAATGGATAAATATATCTCCCGAATTTTTGGTTGTGTTGACAACGCGGAGAGCGGCATTTTCGCTCTTAATAACACCTGTATCGCCGACCTGTCCGCCGCTTTCTGCATAGAACGGGGTTTTATCGAGAATAACGGCTACTTTATCTTCTGTTGCAGCCGAGTCTACAGTGTTATCATTATTTACAATAGCCACAACTCTCGCGGCAGCTGTATTTTCACTATAGCCCACAAACTCAGTAGCGTTGATGTTCTCTAAGGTAATACCATCGCTCTTCCAACTCTCAGAATCGGATGATTTACGAGCATTTCTTGCCTTTTCGCGTTGCTCGTTCATAAGTTCTCTGAACTTTTCTTCATCGACCGAGATACCTTTTTCTTTAAGGATATCGATAGTCAAATCGAGCGGGAAACCGTAGGTATCGTAAAGTTTAAATGCATCTTCACCCGAAAGGGTTTTTGTATTGGCAGTAAGAGAATCCAACATCGAAAGACCTTGGTCAATAGTTTTATTGAATGCGGCTTCTTCGTTATTTATAACCTTACTTATGAGCTGTTTTTTATCGAGCAATTCGGGGTATCCCGATTTGTTTTCACCTATAACCGTATCACAGAGTTCCATAAAGAACGGGTGGTTTATACCGATGAGCTTTCCGTGTCTTACGGCGCGGCGGATAATTCTGCGTAATACATAGCCGCGGCCTTCGTTTGATGGAATAATACCATCACTTATCATAAATGTAGCGGCACGGGCATGGTCTGTGATAGCGCGGATTGAAATATCGGTGCTGTTATCACTGCCGTAGGTTTTGCCCGAGATTTCACAAACCTTATTTATAATATTTCTGATGGTATCAACTTCGAACATGTTGTCAACACCCTGCATAACACACGCAAGGCGCTCAAGTCCCATACCGGTATCAATATTTTTATTTTCAAGTTCGGTATAGGTGCCATCTCCCATATTATTGAACTGTGAAAATACGTTGTTCCAGATTTCCATATATCTGTCGCAGTCGCAACCGGGTTTGCAGTCCTTTGAGCCGCAACCGTATTTCTCGCCACGGTCAAAGTAGATTTCACTGCAAGGTCCGCAAGGACCTGTGCCGTGTTCCCAGAAGTTGTCTGCTTTGCCGAGTCTTACAATATGTTCTGCGGGAACACCGATTTCATTTAGCCATATATTATAGGCTTCTTCATCACTTTCATAAATTGATGGCCAAAGAAGGTTGGCGGGAATTTCCAAAGTTTCGGTCAAAAACTCCCAAGCCCAGTGTATTGCTTCGGTTTTAAAGTAGTCGCCGAAAGAGAAGTTACCGAGCATTTCAAAATATGTGCCGTGACGAGCAGTGTGCCCTACGCGCTCAAGGTCGGGGGTACGGATACATTTCTGACAGGTGGTAACTCTTTTTGATGGGGGAGTAACTTCACCGGTGAAATATTTTTTCATCGGTGCCATACCCGAGTTTATGAGAAGGAGAGATTTGTCGCCTTGTGGAACAAGTGAAAAACTGCCCAAGCGCAAATGACCCTTAGATTCAAAGAAAGAGAGATATTTTTCTCTTAAAGTGTTAAGTGACATCCATTCCATAATTTATACTTCCTTGAAGGTATTATTTAGCGTATTTGCTTTTCTTTTTTTGTGGTGTTTCGATATTTAAAACTTCGGGCTCGGCTCCTAAAAGTTCAGGATTAGTAAGATACTTCTTCATTTTTCTAAACGCCAAAGCAAAGTAACTGCCCGAGCAGATGCGCTCATCCATAACGATACCGAGTGGCATACATTTTTCGTGTACTATTTCGCCACCGATACGCTTTGCTTTTTCACGTGAATTACCCATAGTAATGATAATACTTGTCGTACCAAATTCATAACAGTGGTGGAAAATGTGGTTTGTTCTGATAGATGCCAGGTTAGATATTACAAGACTTGTGTGGAAAGGACTCGCATCGATAATTGCTTTAGGCAACCAACCGTGTCTGTCGAGAAATTTAAACAATGCCACACCGGCGGGTAGGATACCCGGTAAACTCAGCAAGAACTTAATAAGTTTTTCGGTAGAGTTATTCTTAGCATCGGTACGGTTTGCATCGACATAGTCGTGTATTATATTATTGACATCAAAAATCGTGTTTTCATAGTCAAAATACATTTTTGACATTGTGCCGTTATCCATTTTACCGCCTTGCAGTACAACCATACCTACGGCGATTTCATTTCTCGCATATATGCGCTTATTTACAATAAAGCGGTTGAGCGACGGAAATTCCGCCAATGTGCGTATGTAAGCCGCGAGAATTACCGCCATATGAGAAATATTTATATTTTCTTTACGTTTTGCGTTTATGTATTTTTGTATTGGCTCGATTGGTATATCAAGTTCAATCATATTCATCGAGTCATAGCGCTTATCCATAATAAAAGGTGCTACCGTGTACATAGGGTCTGCGTTTTTAACCCTTTTTCCATCTGCTCTCAGTGCCATAAAATTTCCCCTTATATCCCTAAAATTATATTTATAATACTATATTTTGGTTAACTTTTCAACTTATTTATCGTGGTTTTTCGAAAAAACATCGGTTACTTCACTGATTGTAATATAAGCCGTTTCATCAATAGCGTGTACCAATTCTTTAAGCCGCACAACCTGAAAGCGATTCACTATAAAATACACCATTGTTTTTTCGGCATTTGAATATCCGCCGACCGCCTTTATTTTGGTGGTACCCGATTCAAATGTATTTGACAGTTCTTCGCAGATTTCATCCGGTTTCTCAGTGATGATTATGGCACATTTAGCGTGGTCAATACCATCAACGATGAAGTCTACTGTTTTAAGGGCCGCAGCATACGCCACGATTGAATAGAGCGGTAAAATCCAGTCACCGATAATAATTCCGCTTATAATGTAAAGTGCCATATTGTAAGCCATAACAAAGGTACCGACCGAAATACCGATACGCTTTGCGAAAATTACCGCCATAACTTCTATTCCGTCCATAGCGCCGCCAAAACGTATGGCAGTACCGCTGCCTATACCCGAAATTACACCGCCAAAGAGTGCGCAAAGCAACAAATCTTCTTTTGCAAGTGGGGATGCAAAGCTGACATCGATGGGCAGAATATCGGTTATTATAAAGGCTACGAGTGAATAGATAAACACGGTATATATTGCATAAAAGGTGAAGAGAGAACCCTGTTTTTTAAGTCCGTACAAGAATAGCGGAATATTGAGTATTAAAAGGAAAAATGAAAGGGTAAAAAATTCAGGGGTTAGTTGAGA
>JAZNUZ010000200.1:0-7091 GCA_045592605.1 Acutalibacteraceae bacterium | reverse complement strand
TGAAGTGATTTTGCGGCGGCTTCGCGCATTTTTTGTGTTGCTCTGCCGTCTTTTCGGGTGTGACCGCAGTCGATAAGGTCGCTCGGCACATAGTCACTCGATAACGTGTTTTGCGGATTTACGAGAAATACATATTCGTATTTTTCGGTCGGTTCTATAAACTCAAGATACGGTGTAATATCAATATCATAATTTTTATTTACACGCTCTTCGTATGTGGGGGCAGGTGGCGGCTCTACTGTCGAAGAAACGTCACTGCTTGATGGATTATCTACAGGTGGCGGAGTATCGTTACCGCCGCAGTTTTTAACGATTATAACTATTAAGAAAATTAAAAGCAACAGTGCGATAACTACGGCTATTTTGCCGTGGTTATTTCTGCGCCTTTTTTTATATCTTGTTCCGTTCATTTTTTATCACCAATCTATATTATATAACAAAGTAGGATTTATTGCAAATATTAACTGTACAAATTAAAAAAAATATGGCATAATTAATACAATTAACAGATTTTGGAGTGACTTATGGACTACGCAAAACACATTGCCGAACAATTCGGCGTAAGAGAAAATTATGTACAGAATATTATAGAGCTTTTGGATGAAGGTAACACAATACCCTTTATTGCGCGTTACAGAAAAGAAATGCACGGCACGATGGATGACCAGAAAATCCGTGAAATTTCGGACAGGCTGACATATCTTCGCGGCCTTGATGGAAGACGCGAAGAAGTGCGCAAACTCATAACAGAACAGGGCAATATGACAAAAGAAATTGAAGAGTCTTTGAATAAAGCGAATATTCTTTCAGAAATAGAAGATATTTACCGCCCGTTCCGCCCAAAAAGAAAAACAAGAGCATCTGTTGCAAAGGAAAAAGGATTAGAACCTTTAGCAGAAGAAATATTAAAATCTCAAACGGGGGATATTTCGCCCGAAAATCTGGCAGAAAAATATATTGATGCTGAAAAGGGTGTAGAAACGGTAGCCGATGCTATAACAGGCGCTATGGATATTATAGCCGAAAATGTATCGGACAATGCCGATATACGCCGCCGACTGAGAAACATAATACGCCTTAACGGATTTATCTGTTCACGCGCCGCCGCGGAGGCGGGTGAAAGCGTTTACGAAATGTACTATGAATTTCGTGAGCCCATAAATAAAGTTGCAGGGCACAGAGTGTTGGCGCTTAATCGCGGAGAAAAGGAAGAATTTTTAAAGGTGTGGGTAGACGTTGATGGCGAAAAGCCGATGAATGTTATATATTCATACTTTGTGTCCGGGGATAATGCGTGTGCCGAGTGTATTAAAAACGCTTGTACCGACTCTTATCAAAGACTGATTTTCCCTTCCCTTGAGCGAGAAATCCGTAATGAACTTACAGACACGGCGAGTGCCGCCGCCATCAAGGTTTTCGGTGTTAATTTGCGGCAGTTACTTATGCAGCCGCCCGTAAAGGATAAGGTCACAATAGGTCTTGACCCCGGTTACCGTACAGGTTGTAAAGTGGCGGTAGTGGATGGTAACGGCAAAATTCTTGATACTGCGGTTATTTATCCAACACACTCGGATGCGCAAATTGAAAAGTCAAAACAGGTCTTATCCGACCTTATTGAAAAGTACGGTGTAGAGATAATTGCCATTGGTAACGGTACGGCTTCTAAAGAAACCGAAATGTTTACGGTTGAAGTTATCAATTCACTCGGTAAAAAGTTGGCATATATGGTGGTCAGTGAAGCAGGTGCATCGGTATATTCGGCATCTAAACTCGCGGCGGCAGAAATGCCCGATTTTGATTTAACACTCAGAAGTGCCGTATCTATCGCGCGTCGTCTTCAGGACCCACTCGCAGAGCTTGTAAAGATTGAGCCTAAGGCAATAGGTGTCGGTCAGTATCAACACGATATGCCGCAAAAAGAACTGACATTAGCACTTGATGGTGTAGTCGAAGACTGTGTAAATAGCGTTGGTGCCGACCTTAATACCGCATCTGCCGCGCTTTTGTCACATATATCGGGTTTATCTGATACAGTATGCAAAAATATCGTGGCATATAGGGAAGAAAACGGAAAGTTCAGTTCCATTCCCGAACTTAAAAAGGTATCAAAATTAGGGCCTAAAGCATATGAACAGTGCGCGGGATTCTTGCGCATTACAGATGCCGAAAACCCTCTTGATAACACAGGCGTTCACCCCGAGTCATATGCGGCGGCAAAAGAGCTGTTAAAGAATTTCGGGTATACACTCAGTGATGTAAAACTTAAAAAAATCAGCCAACTCGAAGCGGCAGTTAATGGCAGTGATACAAAGGCTTTAGCAGAAAAAATCGGTGTTGGAGAACCGACGCTTCTCGATATTGTCAAAGAACTTATAAAGCCCGGTCGCGACCCGAGAGATGAATTACCGCCGCCGCTTCTTCGTACCGATGTACTGAGTATGGAAGACCTGAAGGTCGGTATGAAACTTAAAGGTACGGTCCGTAACGTTATAGATTTCGGCGCATTTGTTGATATTGGTGTGCATCAGGATGGTCTTGTGCACATATCCGAGATTTGTGATAAGTTTATACGACATCCAAGCGAAGTATTGTCGGTCGGCGATGTTGTTGATGTTACGGTTATAGGTGTCGACCTTAATAAAAAACGCATCAGTCTCTCAATGAAAGGTACAGAAGTTTAAATGTCAGAAAAGATAGGTAAGTTAAAAGAAAATATGATAGGAGACAGTGCTTTTTACCGAAGAACGTTTACTATTGTATTACCCATAATTATACAAAACGTAATCACTAATGTTGTAAGTCTGCTTGATAATGTTATGGTCGGCCGTGTTGGCACACTCGAAATGTCGGCGGTAGCGATAGTCAATCAGTTACTTTTTGTGTTTTATATTTGTATTTTCGGCTCGATAGCGGGTGCGGGAATTTTCTCGACCCAGTTTGCTGGTGCTAAAAACGATGATGGTATGCGGCATTGTTTCAGATTTAAACTCATTATTTCTTTAGTGATGTTTTTAATCGGCGCTGTAGTGTTTTTAGGCTTTCCAAAAACCTTAATTGGTTTTTATCTGGCTAAAGATACCACCAAAGAAATCGCAGATATGACCGTGTCTTATGCTACCGATTACCTTAAAATAATGGTTATCGGGCTTGTTCCCTTTGCCATTTCGCAGGTGTATTCGAGTTCGCTTCGTGAAATGGGCGAGACCCGACTTCCAATGTTTTCAAGTGTTGCCGCAATTCTTGTAAATCTCGTATTTAACTGGTTGCTTATTTTCGGTAAATTAGGTTTTCCGCGACTGGGTGTAGTGGGTGCCGCGATTGCAACGGTAATATCGAGATATGTAGAACTTTTAATAGTTGTTTTATTTACACATATAAAACGTAAACAGTATCCGTTTATAATAGGTGCATATAAAAGCCTTAAAATACCGGGAGAGCTGTGTCGGAATATTTTATCGCGCGGCGCACCGCTTCTTATAAACGAATTTTTATGGTCTGCAGGTATGGCGATGCTCTTGCAATGCTATTCGGTACGCGGTCTGCAGGTGGTTGCCGCCGCCAATATTACATCGGCGGTAAGCAACCTGTTTAATGTTGTGTTTATTGCAATGGGCAATGCTATTTCCATTATGGTAGGACAACATTTAGGTGCGGGAGACGGGAAACGCGCAAAACTGACTGCCTGGCGGCTTATCACATTAACGGTTTTTGCCTGTACTATAGTCGGTGTGATTATGGCATTTTTGTCACCCGTTATTCCAAACATATATAATACAGAACCCGAAGTCAAAAAAATGGCAGCCGAGTTTCTCTTTATAACCGCCGCAATAATGCCCGTACTCGCCTTTGCGCACGACTGTTATTTCACTCTGCGCTCGGGTGGTAAAACACTGATTACATTTGTTTTCGATAGCGGTTTTACTTGGTTTGGAAGTGTGTTACTTGCATTCGTTCTGGCTAATTTCACAAGCACATCAATAGTTACTGTTTATCTTTGTGTGCAATTACTCGAACTGGTAAAATCGGTTGTTGGTTTTGTGCTTATCAAAAAAGGTATATGGATAAATAATATAATCGGCAGGAATTAATATGATTAAAAGAATTTTTTGTGTTCTGGCGGCGTTGCTTCTCTTAGTATCGGTGTCGGTATCGGCAGAAACGAGCAACGAAATTAAAGATTTTTCTGTGTCGGTGGAAAAAAGTAAACTTACCGACAATAAGGTATCGAGTTATGTGAAAACCGATAAAATAGTCTTAGAAAATATATCGGGCACAAAATATTTGTATCTGATTTTTTATGATGAAGCCTGTGCTTTTTCTGTTACATATGATGGACAGACCGTAACCGACAATAATAGGTTTTTAGAGAGTTTTGTGACACTTGGCAGTGCAGTAAAAGGTACTGCCGAAATAAAATTTGAAAAAGAGATAAATTTAAGCGAAATAAGGGTTTTCGGAAGCGGCGAAATACCATCTTCGGTACATAGGTGGGAAAAATATGTCGATAAGGCAGATTTATTGCTTGTGGCGACCCACTCGGATGATGACCAACTCTTTTTCGCGGGACTTTTGCCCTATTATGCGGGAGAAAAAGGTTATTCGGTACAGGTGGCATATTTTATAGACCACAATAAAAACGTAATCCGCCGACACGAGTTACTCTCGGGACTCTGGACTTCGGGTGTGACATCCTACCCGGTTATCAGCAGTTTCCCCGATGAATACTCAGAAAGCGGTGCCGAAGCCCTTAACAATCTTAAAAAATACGGAATTGAAGAGAACGATTTAATCGAGTGGCAGTCCGGACTTATAGAAAGATTCAAACCGCTCGTAGTAGTCGGTCACGATTTGAATGGTGAGTATGGACACGGCCAACACATTCTTAATGCCGAAACACTCATAAAGGGAATAGAAAATGCCGCCGATACTCATACCGTACAAAAACTCTACCTGCATCTTTATAATGAAAATAAAATAACTATGAATTATGATATACCACTCGAAAAATTTGGTGGACAGACCGCTTTCGAAGTAGCAAAGCAAGGTTTCTCGCATCATAAAACCCAACACCAATATTGGTTTTATGACTGGCTAAATGAAAGTGAGAAGGCATCAGACATAAAAAAATACTCGCCCTGCGAGTTTGGTTTGTACAAAACGGCGGTAGGCTATGATACAGGTAACGATATGTTCGAAAATATTAAAACCTATACGGAAAGAGAAAAAGAGAAAAATGAAACGCCGCCACCTGTTCCCGAGCCAGAAGCAGAAATAAAACCCGCAAAAAATTATACCGGACACGTAGTTATAATTGTTTTGTTGATAGTGTTTATAGCCGTTATAAACGTAATAAAAAATAAAATAAAGGTAAAATAATACGATATAATTAAAGGGGTGTAAATATGGATAAAATATTATTAGGTATTGCTTGTATTCTTTTTGGTATAGCACTGTTTTTGATATGGCAGGCATCTGGTTTTTTGGGATACATAACATTTGCTTTCTTATTTGGTGGAATTGGCTTAGCTTTTTACGGGTTTTACAAAGAGTATAAAGAATAAACAAAAAATCACGGTGTGCAAACACCGTGATTTTTTGTTTTTACCATATAACCTTTGTATCAATTTCTTCTGTAACTTTTGCGATGTATTCTTCGGCGGTCATACTGCCAAGGTCACCGTTTTCGCCGCGGCGGCGGACAGAAAGTGTGCCGCTTTCCACTTCATTATCACCGATTATGAGCATATAGGGGATTTTCTGGAGTCGTGACTCACGGATTTTATAACCGATTTTCTCATTGCGGTCATCAAGTTCCACGCGGACACCCAAATTCTCAAGTTTTTTCTTGATTTCGTAAGCGTAATCAAGATGTCTGTCGGCAATCGGTAAAATGTTAACCTGAACGGGAGCGAGCCATACAGGGAAAGCACCTGCATACTTTTCAATAAGGAGTGCCAGAGTTCTTTCATAACAACCGATAGATGTGCGGTGTATGATGTAGGGATTTTTCTTTGTGCCGTCTTTATCTGTATATTCCATACCGAATTTTTCGGCTAACATCTGGTCGATTTGAATGGTAATGAGCGTGTCTTCCTTGCCGTGTACATTCTTAATCTGAATATCAAGTTTCGGTCCGTAGAAAGCCGCTTCACCGACACCGACTTTGTAGGGTATTTCAAGATGGTTAAGAATTTTTTCCATCACACCCTGAGCTTCATCCCATTGTTCTACTGTGCCGATATACTTTTCGCGGTTGTCGGGGTCCCACTGCGAGAAGCGGTAGGAAACATCTTCGTAAAGACCGAGAGTTTTAAGCATAAATGTTGTAAGCTCAAGACAGGACTTGAATTCTTCTTCAAGTTGCTCGGGTGTGCACATTAAGTGACCTTCCGAAATTGTGAACTGGCGAACTCGGATAAGGCCGTGCATTTCGCCGCTGTCTTCGTTACGGAAAAGTGTTGAAGTTTCATCATAGCGAAGCGGCAAATCGCGGTAGGAACGTGGGCGGTTAAGATATGCTTGATACTGGAACGGACAGGTCATCGGTCTGAGAGCAAAGCACTCCTTGCTGTCATCTTGCGGGTCGCCCATAACAAACATACCGTCTAAATAGTGGTCCCAGTGACCTGAAATTTTATAAAGGTCGCTTTTTGCCATAAGCGGAGTTTTGGTCAACTGCCAACCGCGTCTGGCTTCTTCATCTTCTACAAAGCGCTGTAAAATCTGTATGATTTTAGCACCTTTCGGCAGAAGTATCGGCAAGCCCTGACCGATAAAATCACAGGTAGTGAAGAGTTCTAATTCGCGGCCCAGTTTATTGTGGTCGCGTTTTTTCGCTTCTTCGATTTCTGCCAACCGTGCTTCCAATTCACTCTGCTTCGGATATGCGGTACCGTATACACGGCAGAGCATTTTTTTAGAAGAGTCACCGCGCCAATAAGCACCGGTAGCACTGGTTAATTTGAATGCCTTAACAGCACCTGTCTTCATAAGATGTGCACCTGCGCAAAGGTCGGTAAATTCGCCTTGTGTGTAGATGCTGATTTCACTGTCTTCGGGTAAATCTTCAATAAGCTCTACCTTATATATTT
>JAZNUZ010000199.1:0-2845 GCA_045592605.1 Acutalibacteraceae bacterium | reverse complement strand
TTTGAATCATACTCTGCAGGAACCGAGACAAAACCCAGAATCAATCAGGATGCAGTTAGAATTATGAAAGAGCTTTACGGGATTGATATGGAACAAACACAGCACCCAAAATTGATTACCGATATTCCAAATCCCGATGTGGCAATTTCAATGGGTTGTAATGTGAGTTGCCCTTTTATTGGCAGAGCATTTGATGATAATTGGGAACTGGCAGACCCCACAGGAAAAACGGATAAGGAATTTAAAATAATAATCAAAAAGATAGAAGAAAAGATTTTAAAACTAAAAGACAAATACAAATAAGTAATTGTGGATATAAAATAATTAAATTTGATACTGTAGGGGATGGCGTTTACGACATCCCGTAAACAAGCAAATTTACCCCCACCGAATTTTCGGTGGGGTTTTTATATTCCGGGCGAATATTTTATATTTATTGCAGATTTGGGGTAAAGATGGTATAATCAAAACAAGAATTAAAAAAGGAGAAAATTATATGTATACGATATATGTAAAGTTTGAGTGTTTGCCTAAAAAAAGAGAAGCTTTTTTGGAAAAAGTAAAAAATACGGGCGTTCTGGATGCCATCAGGGCTGAGAACGGCTGTATTAAATATGACTATTATCTTTCTGATAAAGACCCCGATGAGCTTTTACTGATTGAACAGTGGGAGACAAAGCGGCATCAACAAGTCCATATGGAGCAGCCGCATATGCAAAGTTTCCGTGAGTTTAAGGATGACTATATTGCCGCCACCAAATTAGGCGAAATTGAAATCAAGGCATAATTACAATTTAACCCCACCGAGTTTTCGGTGGGGTTTTGTCCCGATTTTATTCGGGCGGAGTTTGCGGCTCGTGTTTTTCTTCGAGCACGTTACTCAAAACGTGTTTGTAAAGACCGGTGAACTGCGCTTGTGATTTTCGAAGCGCCGACTCGGAAAGTTTGCCCTCTTCGTACAATTTGCGAAGCGTTTTAGCCTTTTTCTCAAGCCTTGAAAATTCACGGTTGATGTTGCCGAGAGCTCTGTCGGCGGTTGGGTCTCTGTAGTACGCCATTTTTTATTCCCCCTATATTAAATTTTCATACAGGAAGGCAACAAAAAAGCCTATCCTGCAAACAGGTAGAATTTCCCCTTGGAAAATCCTATCTTTTGCAAAATAAGCTAAAAATTTACAAGCACATAATACCATAAACATTATTTTTTGTCAAGTGGCTTTCGGTTATTGCAAAACTTAGTGGTGAGTGGTATACTTTTTGAAGAGGTGAAGAAAATGATATATACACCCGCAACGAAAAAAGCGCTAAAGCTTTGCTTTGAAGCGCACAAAGACCAACTTGACAAAAGCGGTATGCCTTATGTGTTTCATCCTTTCCACCTGGCTGAGCAGATGGAGACCGAAGAAACGGTAATTACCGCCCTTTTGCACGATGTGGTAGAAGATACACAGTATACATTAGAAGACATAAGGGAAATGGGTTTTAGCGGAGATGTTATAAATGCTCTTGCCTTGTTGACACACAACGATGGCACAGAGTATATGGACTATGTCCGCGCCATTAAGGAAAACGAAATCGCAAAAGCTGTAAAGAAGGCAGACCTAAAACATAATTCTGATTTGACAAGGTTAGATTCTGTTGACCAAAAGGCGCTCATGCGCCGCGAAAAATATTTAAAGGCGCTTGAGTTGTTGGAAAAATAGTTAGACTTAAAGAGCGACTCACCGATTTGTCGGTGGGTTGCTTTGTTTTTGTTTATAGATTTTGTAGTAAAAATTTCGGTAAATTCAAGATATTGTGGTGGCATCTGATCCCCCAAATTTATTGTGAAAAAGTCACAAAATTAAGAAAATTTATTATTTACATTTGTGCACTTTTATGATATATTATAACTAATAAAGAGTAATTGCTACTTAACAAGCAAATGCTTTTCAAAATAAGGAGGACACCAAATGAAAAAAAACCTAATGAATCGTGCCCTGGCGCTGTTTTTATCACTCGTATTAATAGTGTCATTGGTGCCCGGCGGACTGCTCAGATTAACGGCATCCGCGCAAACCCGAAGCGCATTTGACCGCGTTTCAGATAATGAGTCTATCGATTTCTGGAAAGGATATTTCTCTGACGGAAAATACGACAGTAATGAATGGAGTAATACTATCAGCACTCAGAATGCGGGTGCTGTGTGGACCGATAAATCGGTGTTTGTGCCGGGCAGTACCGGCAACATAACCATAGATGGTGTAAACGTTCCCGTTACAGACACTGGTGACAACTTCCTAATATCAATGTCTATTATGGCATCGAACAAGACGGTTAAGGGATACGAGTATATCCCTACTTCAACTATGCTTGTTCTTGATGTCAGCGGTTCTATGGGCGACGGACAAAGCGGAAACAGATCCTGGGATGAAATGGTTGAAGCCGCAAACAAAGCCATCGATACTTTGCTGAATCTCAACAACAACAACCAAGTGGGTGTTGTTTTATATTCGGGCAACACAGGGTTTGGTGATTCTAACATATCTCATTCTACGTTGCTTTTGCCGTTAGACAGATATGCAACCACCACGGTTAACAACAACGGCACACCGAGAAACACAGCGGATGACTATCGCGAATATCTCACCGCATCAAACAGTGCAGTAGGCATAAGCTCAGGAGTTAGCGGTGGCAATGTAAATAAGGATGCTTCAAAAAGCGTTGTCGGCGGTACATATATTCAGGGCGGTATATACAGAGCTATGGAAGAACTCATTTCTTCCGATGCGCCCAAAAAGGTAGCCGACGGTGTTCAGGCGGGTATGGCATACACCCCCATTATGGTTCTGATGTCCGACGGCGC
>JAZNUZ010000198.1:0-1986 GCA_045592605.1 Acutalibacteraceae bacterium | reverse complement strand
AAGGGCAGAATTGACCCTGAAAAGACTATTGAAATTATTAATTCAAAAGACAGAAACATGGCAGGACCGACTTTAGCGCCGCATGGGCTTTATTTAAATAAGGTGATTTATTAAAAGGGAGGTGTTTTTATGGCCGAATATAAAAAGAAAAGTTTCGCAGGACGTAAGCGAAAAATTAAGAATCCTGTTACCGAAAAGATTCCAATGAAGACAAAATCATCAGATAAATCAAAGACCGTAAATACACCTGACAAAAGAAATGTGTCCTACCGACAATCTATAAGACGAAAAAATATGCGTGTTATAGTTGGCAAAAAATTAAAAATCAAAAAGAAAATGGCGGTTACAGTTGTTGCCGTTTGTATTGTTTTAACGGTAGTTTTATTATCTTTTTCATTACCTACAGGTATTATTGAATTTATAGAAAACAGGTTGGCGCTTGTTGGGAGTGGGGAAGGTTATCCGCACACATTTTCTTCGAGCGGTTCTTTAATCTCTGTAGTTAAAGGTAATAAGCATTTTACTGCTGTCACACCGAGCAATATTGAAGGTTATAATAACAACGGTAAAAGGGTATTTTCGCATCAGCACGGGTTTACTTATCCTATTGTAAAAACATCGGCGGAGCGATTTATGCTTTATAACCAAGGCGGAAATGAATTTTCAATTTATAATCTGAATAAAGAATTGTTTTCGGGAAAAACAGAAAAAACAATCCTTTGCGCTGATATATGCGACCGTGGTGTTTATGCTGTTGCAACCCAATCAGACAGTTATTCTTCACAAGTAACTGTTTACGATAAAAACAATAAACAGATTTATAAATGGATGTGCGCCGATTATACAATCAATAATGTTGCCTTGTCATCCGATGGAAAACGCTTGGCGGTTTCTGTAATAAATACAAAATCAGGTAAATTTATTTCAAAACTCTATGTTTTAAAATACGATACCGCAACACCGATAAGTGTTACAGATTTTGAGGATGAACTCATTTTGTCTTTAAAAAACCATAAAGGTAATCAGTTTTATGCCGTCTTCGAAAATAAGATTATTTTTCAAAACTGGAAGAATATGTCTACAAACACTTTCACTACCGATAAGTCAATGTTTTTCGTTAAAAATTCTGACAGCTCTATATTAGCAGTGGATGGTGTTTTGGCCAATAAAAATAAAAATTATATTTCTGTTTTTAATAAAAAAGGCGCCTTGAAGTCCGGATTTGAATTTCAAAAAGAAATTATCGATATTTCTTTTTCGGGCAAATATATTTACATTTTAGGCGACCGACAAATATATATTTATAATACTAAGGGTGAACTTTTAAACTCCGTAGAATGTGATTTTGGTATAAAAAACATTATACCAATAAGCAGATTTTCGGTTGCCGCCTTTAAGGATAAAGAAATCAAAAAAATTTCAATAGAATAATTTGGAGGAAATGTTATGTCACTGATACTTGATTTAATTATTTTGGCTATTGTTTTAATATCTGTATTTATCTATGCTAAAAAAGGTTTTGTTAAATCAGTCTTTAGCATAATCGGATTTTTGGCTGCAATTATACTCGCGCTCTACTTAAGCGGTCCGTTGGCTGAGTTTATTTATACCGGTACCATTGAACCCGGTATAGTCAGCTCTTTAGAAGATACTTTAAATGTCCCGGGGGCAACTCTCGAGAATGCTTCAAACGATATTTGGGAAACTTTACCGGCAATCATTAAAAATAATGCCGAAGCGCTCAATATAAGCCCCGAAAACCTGTTCTCAAACGGCAACATTCTTGGTGATACTCACGCAATCGCTCAGAATATAGCGGATACTGTAATTAAACCTTTTACCGTATATTTTATTAAATTAATTTTATCCTTGATAATTTTTGTTGTTTTAAGTATCGTGTTTAAATTTTTAGTTAAAATACTTAACAAAATCTTTTCATTTAGTCTTATCGGTAAAATCAATTCATCTTTAGGCGCAATTTTAGGA
>JAZNUZ010000197.1:0-5403 GCA_045592605.1 Acutalibacteraceae bacterium | reverse complement strand
ATCCATATAGGAAATGCGCGACCGCTTTGCGTGTTTGGTGTTTTGCGCCGTTATTTTGAGAGGCGCGGATATGATGTTACCTTTGTACAGAGTTTTACCGATATTGATGATAAACTCATCAAAAAGGCAAACGAAGAAGGTATAACGGTACCCGAAGTGGCAGAACGCTTTATAAAGGAATTCTGGACCGATGCTAAAGGTATGAACATCAGAGAAGCATCGGTACATCCGCGCGCTACAGATAATATTGAACAGATAATCGATATTATAAAGCAGTTGTTCGAAAACGGATTTGCATACGAATCGGCAGGAGATGTTTACTTCCGCGCTAAGAAATTCGGTGAATATGGAAAACTTTCGCACCAACCGCTTGAAGATTTGGAAGCGGGTGCACGTATTTCGGTCGGCGAAGTAAAGGAAGACCCGATGGATTTCTGTCTTTGGAAGGGCGCCAAACCGGGTGAGCCGTATTGGGAGTCACCTTGGGGTAACGGCAGACCCGGTTGGCATATAGAGTGTTCTGCAATGTCTACAAGATATCTCGGAAAAACAATAGATATCCATTGCGGTGGACTTGACCTTATTTTTCCGCACCACGAAAATGAAATCGCACAGAGCGAGTGTGCAAACGGTTGCGAATTCTCGCATTATTGGATGCACAACGGCTTCATAAATGTTGACAATCATAAAATGTCAAAGTCTCTGAATAACTTCTTTACCGTAAGGGATGTTGCAAATGCTTACGGCTATGAGCCGATTCGTTATCTTATGATTTCTTCGCATTACAGAAGTCCGATTAACTATTCTACCGATATTATAGAACAGGGCAAAAATGCGCTCGAACGACTTTATACCTGTCGCGATAGACTTGATTTTGCTATTTCTCATGCGGCAGACGGTGGCGAAGCACCCGAATTTATAAAAGAGCGTAAGGATAAGTTTATTGCCGCTATGGATGATGACCTTAATACCGCTGATGCGTTGGCAGAAGTGTTTAATTTGGCAAGAGATATAAACCTTTCGATAGATGGCGGCGCCGCAAAGACATCGCTTTTGGCGGCAGCAGAACTTTTCGATGAACTGACAGGCGTTCTGGGTATACTTTACAACAGAAAATCGAACGACCTTGACAGCGAAGTAGAAAAGATGATTGAAGAGCGCACCAATGCCAGAAAAAACAAAGATTTTAAAACGGCGGATGCTATAAGAGATAAATTAAAAGAAATGGGAATTGTACTCGAAGACACTCCCCAAGGTGTAAAATGGAGCAAAATAAACTAAAAAAAGAACCCTTGGGCAAGGGTTTTCAAATCAATGTGTCAGAAAATCATAAGTTTGGCACCGATGCGGTGTTACTTGCTCACTTTTGTATGGCAAAAGACACCGATAAATATATAGACTTGGGTACAGGTTGCGGTATTATACCTTTTTTACTTTTGAGAGATGGCAAAACTGCAAAAAGTATAGGGGTAGATATTAGCCGCGAAGCCTGTGATTTGGCGCGGCAGACCGCGGCAGAATTGGAACTCAAGAACTTTACGGTTATCAATTCCGACCTTAATGATTTAAAGGGAAAGGTTGAGTTCGGCGCACACACTCTCATTACCTGTAACCCGCCGTATAAGGCAGAAAACGCAGGTCTTAAGAACCCAAACCAAGCGCAGAGAATCGCACGACACGAAGTGGCGTGTACTCTCGAAGATATTATAGCGGTCTCAACTCGGCTTTTGCAGACTTCGGGCAGACTCTGTATGTGTCACCGCCCCGAGAGACTTGCGGAACTTATGGATTTAATGCGACAGTATAAATTAGAGCCTAAGAGATTGCGCACTGTTCATCAAAGATACGGTGCTGAGCCGTGGCTTGTACTTGTAGAAGCCAAAAAGTGCGCCAACACGGGACTGAGAATAGCACCGCCGCTTTATGTTGAAGAAAACGGCGATTTTAGTGATGAAATGAAAGAAATTTACGGAAGCTATAAGGAGGCGTATCTTTAATGGGCGGTAAACTTTATATTGTCGGTACGCCAATCGGAAACTTGTCGGATATGTCGCCGAGAGCCATTGAAACCTTAAATAAGGTCGATTTTATAGCGGCAGAAGACACGCGCGTTACTGTAAAACTACTTAATAATTTCGGTATAAAAAAGCCGATGATTTCTTATTTTGAACACAACAAAATGGAAAAGGGAGATATTATAATCGGCAGAATATTGTCGGGAGAAAATTGCGCGTTGGTGACCGATGCGGGTATGCCGGCTATATCCGACCCCGGCGAAGAACTTGTCCGACAGGCTCGTGAAAATGGTGTGGAGACAGAGTCGGTGCCCGGACCGAGCGCCGTAATTACCGCGCTTAGTATTTCGGGTATGCCAAGCGGCAGATTTTGTTTTGAAGGTTTTTTGTCGGTCAACAAATTAAGCCGTAAACGGCATCTTGATGAGCTCAAAAACGAAACACGTACAATGATTTTTTATGAAGCACCCCACAAGTTGCTAAACACCCTTAAAGATATGTACGCGGTATTTGGAAACCGCGAAATTTCGGTTGTAAAGGAACTCACAAAACTGCACGAAACGGTAAAATATACCACACTGTCACAGGCAGTAGAGTACTTTACAGAGAACGCCCCAAAAGGCGAATATGTACTTATAATCGGCGGAAAGCGCGAAGAAGAGATAAAGGAGTACACCTTATCGGATGCCGTAGAACTGGCCAAAAAACTGCAACAGTCGGGAATGTCAACCGCCGCCGCCGCAAAGGAAGCGGCAGAAGTTTCGGGTATCCGTAAAGGCGAGATATATAAAGAACTTATTTAATGGTTTTTAAGGTACAGTCTTTATAATACCAATTAAGTATTTCGGTATAGGTACTGCCTTGCGCCGCCATATATTCGGCACCGTTCTGGCTCATACCCACGCCGTGACCGTATCCACGAACGGTGAAATTAAATACACCGTCGGTATATTTGACATCAAAATTCTGCGACCGCAGAGAAAGTAGTCTGCGAAATTCAATTCCGCTTATCTGTTTGTTTCCTACTCTGACACTAATCGCACCGCCCGAAGCCGAGCGCACAATTTCACCGATATATTCCGCTTCGTTTTCGGGAAGGGTACAAATATCTTTAAAGGCGTTTCTGAATTCTTCTGCACTAACCGATTTCTCACTTAAATAATCGGGGGACAAAAGGTCGCCCATACTCTCGGTTTCTGCAAGATAAGGAAGCTCGTTTCCCCATACCGATTGACTTTTTTCGGTCTTTCCCGAAGAGATGGCGTGGTAGGCGGCATATATGGGCTGGTCGTTGTAGCACAGATAGGTTCCGTAGACCTGGTCGAGAACATCGTTTAATTTTTTCTCATATTCCGCGGCCTTTTCGCCCCATTTTTCCTTGGCGGATGCTACCGTTATATAGGCTTGGTCGACATTTGGGTTATCGGTAATATCATAATCTTCCGCTTTGTTTTTACTTCTTTTATAAAGTGTGTATGTAAAAGCCGCAACGGTCTGTGCTTTTATGGTTTCTATTTCATAAGACATTGAAATTTCAGCCGCCACAACACCGAAGATATATTCTCGCATATTGAGTGTTTTAAGTTGTCCGTCTGCGTGGCAGAGTAAAACGATATTCTCGTCCGTCTCATCGGTTTGTACATTGTTCTCTGTTGGCGGCGGAGAAACGGTCTCTGTCGGTTTTGTCATACTTAAAAATGGGAGAGTTAACATAAGCAGTATCAGAATAGCTGCAACAATAAAATAAAAATTTTTCATTTTCACATTTCCTTAATGTTTTTTGTATAATTATATATATGTAAGGAAATTTTAAAAAATTAAAAAAGTTACGGGTGAAGTTATATGAAAACAGAACTTAAAAAACTAATAGCCCTTACGGGTGTCGGCGCGGTTTGTGCCGTTGTACTTCGAGTGTTGCAAATAGTATTTATGCTTGAAGCCGATTCGGGATTTTTTATAAAAGGCCTTGAGAGTATGGGCAACATAACTACGGCGTTAATAATCTTTATTATCGGTGTATGCACTATTTACGGCGCTTGTTATAAGTGGGACACACCCGAGAACACGGTTATTACAAAGCCTTTTGGTGTTCTGCACTTTCTTTTGTCTGCGGCAATAATTTATGAAGCACTGTTTTCTAATTTTACCGCCGACACACAAACCTGGAAGATACTTTTGCAGATATTGTTCGGCTTGTCCGCGGCGCTTGTATTCGCACTGCGCGGCTATCAGGCGTTTTATCCAAATAAAAGTATGCCGATACTGACAGTAGCATACATACTGTTCTGGCTTATCCGCGTAATTATAACCTTTTCATCTTATCTTTCGGCATCGGTTATATCGGAAAATATTTTCGAAATGTTAGCGCTATCATGTGCGCTTGTATTTTTCTTTAATTATTCGGCGCTCGAAAACGGTGTGGGGGTTCAGCGCCGCAAAAAAACGATTTTGCCAAGCGCCATAGCCGCTCTTTTTTCGGGAGCCGTCCATGCCGTTTCACAGGCCGTGGTTATACTGTCGGGGAAAGCCGAACTGCTTTATAACAGTAACGCAACGCTTATGACAAATATAGTTTTGGTATTCTTTGTACTTAACTATGTGATTATATTGTTTAAGGGAAATAAAGAAACACCCGAAAAAAAAGAAGAATAACGCCAAACAACGCAAGGAAAAAACCTTGCGGTGTTTGGCTTTTGGGGATATGGGGATATGGGGAAAGGAGAAATTTAGCCGATACAAGAAATCGGCAGTCCTTTAGGACTCTAACAGATTTTTAGTTGCGACGCACTGTCATTTTCTTTAGTTTCTTTGGGGATTTTAATCCTATATTCAATGTGGTCGCGGAAGTCTCTACGTTCGTGTCTCGCTTCAATGCCGCTTGAGTTAAGGGTTTCAACAAGGCGGGACAGACTGTTTGAGAAAATTCGTATATCGCCAATGGCGGTCTTTTTATCGAAAGTTTTATCACTTTGCTTGTCGGGTTCGTTTTTAAGATACGAATCAATATAAAGCTCTGTATCGTTAACACCCAAACTATTTGTAATGATATAATCTAAAACTTCAGAACGATGATTTTCCGGCACTCTTATGAGCATCCGCGCATGTCTTTCTGTCAGCGCAGCAGCAGTTATTCTTTTGCGGAGTCTCTCGCCTATTTTGAGAAGTCTTAATTTATTTGCAAGGGCGGACTGCGTGATACCAAGCCTTGCGGCAATATCACTGTGGGGTATGCCGTACTCGGTGATAATCCGATTTATTCTTTCGGCTTCTTCGAAAAAAGAAATGGGACTTTTTTGCATATTTTCGATTACCGAGTATATCGCAGAATTTACGGCATCGGTGCCATAAACAATGCAGGGAACTTTTTTCATTCCCGCTATTTTTGCCG
>JAZNUZ010000196.1:0-7800 GCA_045592605.1 Acutalibacteraceae bacterium | reverse complement strand
GGTTTTATTATACTGCCTTTTCTATTATTGCTGCCATTACGGTTATATCATCTTCGTGATTATCACTGCGACGCCTTTTAGCACAGTTTGATATATGCTCACTTAATTCCTGTGCATTACCTTTATCCCAGGACTCTATTTCTGCACATATCCATTCTGTACCTTCATTACAAGCGCCATCCGACATTAGTAACAGTATGTCCCCAGGGTGTAGTCTTATGGTCGCTTTATCAAACGACACATCCCTTAAAATACCTGCAGGTAGAGATGTGCTTTGTGCCTTACCTGTTCTGCCACTTCGGCGGACCAGAGTCGGCGCGGCTCCCGCCTTGAATAAGTCACACCGCCCTGTATATAAATCTATTGCCGCTATATCTACAGTTGCCAGAGATTCATCTGTTGATTTAAAAATCATTGATGAATTAAGTATACTAAGAGCACAATCATATCCAAATCCCGCTTTTATCAGTTTACCTATAAGACCCGATGCCATTGCCGAATCAACTGCAGCACGGCCGCCCGTTCCCATACCATCACTCAGTACCATAATAAATCTTCCCTTTCCATCAAGGAAGTATTTATAACTGTCACCGCACATACTGTGGGGTGAAGAAATAATCTGATTAACGCCTATATCGGCACTGAGTGTACACTTTTCAATTATATTCACGAGCGTTTCATCACCGAAGTTTGTCACGCAAGGCGCATCAAAATCGCGGTCGCACGAGAGAGAAACCTGCCGCATAATCTGCATTCGGTTAATCACCTTATCTTTTGTGTTTTTTATCCGTATTTCAACACTCATTCTGCCGTATTTATCTATTTTACAGAAGCACCCATCGACCAGAACATCGATGTTTTTCAGCGCCGCTACAATATTATTTGCCGCCGCATTATCAAACACTTCGCCTTCTTCAATTTCTCCTGCTAAATCATTGAGCAGATTTGCGATACCGCCGAACTGGTCGGATAAAGCACCGCGTACTTCTTCTATTCTGTTTTCAGCGGCAATTCTTGAAGCGTATTGTGTATAGCATTTCTGCACCGCATCGGCGACCTTACCTGCTCTAAGGCATCTACCTTTAAATTCTTCCGATACAAGAGAGAGTGTTTCACTGTTTCCGCTTTTTACGGCTTTTGTCATATCAATAACTGCTGTTACCGTATCATTTCTTTTACTTTCCCAACAATGCACTCTGAGTGAGCAACCGCGACACGCCATTTCTTCCACACCATCAAACACATCTGAAAAATCGGGAGCGTTGATTTTGGCGAGTTCACCCGCTACGTTTTCCACCGTTTCAGACACATCGCTCAGTGCATTTGCGGCATATCCAAGCCGCATGGTAACCGACCTTTTAAGCCCTTCGGGCGGCTCAATTATAGGTAAAGGCGCTAACATTTTACCAATTTTTATACCTACTGTTTTGGGTATTAAAAGAAATAATACGGCGCCTAAGACCGTTTCTATAAGATAAAGAACTATATGTTCATCGCTCGATAACGCTGTGCATACAAAAACAGATACTATAAACGATACAAGCACTCCATACTTACCGACAGATGAAAAAATACCCGACATCAAACCCGATAAAGCAAAGAGTACCGTGATACTACCATCTGCCCCGCATAGCAGCGATATAAAACCGAAAACAACACCGCATACCGTACCCGGTAGTACACCTGCAAAACGCGATGCCAACATTATAACTGCTGCTGCAATTATTCTGCCTACGGATGCATCGGCTATATGCACCGATAACAATCCTGAAAATATAATCCCAAAAGAGACAACCACCGAGCCTAAATCTTCACGGGAGAGTCCTACGGTTTCCTTTTCTATCACGGTTAGCGCTCTGTTGACAAAATAGGCGCCTGATGCCGCCATTATGGCTTCTGCGACACTTAATACTATTTCACTAGCATCACTTCGTACCGCGACTATTCCTGTTGATAAAGTCACAAGACCAACTGTGAGTGCCGAAAAAAACGGTCTTGCCGTATTTTTAAATGCGCCGTTTAACAACATTCTTATTGCACAAATACCAACAGATGTAACTAAATATCTGAAAAAAGAAAGCTCAGTAGGACCAAAAAGATAACCGAGCACAGTACCTGCCGTGGTAGACAATATGTAATGGTTTGTTACACCACCCACAAGACTTAATCCGAATGGTGAAAGGTAAGACAGTATCTGAGCGCGGGTTGTAAGGAAGCCCAGAAACATAAAAACAACGTGTCTGAATACCGCCGACACTAAAAAGGGGAATAAATTTTCTTGGGATATACTTTTTATTGATTCGCCATTTTTCATTTTCTCACCGCCGATATGTTTGGTAATACCATTATAACGCTTGTCCTACACAGTTTTTGTCAAAACGGCACCGAAGTTTTTACTATTTTTTGTTCTAAACTTTTAGTAATTGTCGAAAAGAAAAAAGCCCCCGATATATCGGGGGCTTTCAACATTAAAATTATTCAGCTATTTCTTCTTGCAAATCTACAATATTTACATTTACGCGTGTTATAGCGTTGCCTGTCATATCCTGAAGTTTATCTTTTACATTTACCTGTACTGCTTCGGCTACTGTTTTTACCTTAAAGCCCTGCTTTACTGATATAAACACACTTATATCGATAGCGCCGTTCTTTACAATAACCTTAACAGGCTTTAAGGGAGAATTACCGTTTAAAACGCCCTTAACATCAAGACTTCTGCCGCTCATAGCCGCAACGCCTTCTACTTCGAGTGCCGCTAGTGACACCATTTTTTCAATAACATCGGTATTTATGCCAAGACCACCGGCAACAGGAATATTTGCCATACTTAAATCCTCCGTTTCAACATCTGTTATTTTTATCAAAATATAATTCTTAAATACATTATACCACATTTCTCAGTAAACACAACTATTTTACAGTAAGAATTTTAATTTTATCTACAGAATATCCGCTCTGAGCCTTTGCAACGTCCTGAATTTGCAGAGTTTGTGCCGAAGTGAGATTTTCTGCGCGGACCACAACATTTATATCGCTATCGCCAATTATTGCAATAGATTCTTTAAAACCTTTTGCTTTAAGTAATGTTTCGATATTGCTTTCTGCGGTTTGTCTGGCGGCGATTGATGCCGATTTATCAATAGCGCTCTTAGCCGATTCTGCATTATTACCCGCACTCTTGATTATTTCGGCTAATTCTTCCTTAAGTGCCGCTCTGCTGTCATTTCTCTCTTTACGGGCAGTTGCAAAATAGTCATCAACTTTACCCGCTGTAGCTAAGGCATCACCCTCGGATGAGTTGTCTACATATTCTGCCTGACCGAGATACTTACTGCCTTCAGAATCTACCGATGGCGAGTATTTCATATTGAACCACACCGCAGCCCCTAAAGCCACAACCATAACCGCCAGAACCAACTGACTTTTGCCCAACACCTTACCTTTTTTCACTACTGAATTCCACCCTTTCCAGAAATATATATTCTCTTTGATGTTATAGATAATGTTGCCATTAAAGCATTTTTTATTTTTTCATTCACCACTTCATTATTAGGTCCGTTATATACAACTGCAACACCGCGTATCTGCGGTAATTCTTCGTTAACTATTAATGCCTTTTCATTCCCCGAAGAATCTGTTACTATGACTCTGTTTTGCTCGGAATCATGTGAGCTTTCACTGGAAGAGTCACTGTTGCGATTATTTTCTCCCGATTTTATTTCATCGGCATAGTTATATTTTATTCCGCTATCAAGCGTTATTACAACTGTAACCCCCTTATGCCCTGTAATGTCCTTTACAAGATTTTTTATCTCCTTTTCAAGACTCTGCCGATATCCGTTTACATCAAAATCTGCGGTCGGTACCGTTTCATTTTTTTCGGGAGTAAATATGCCAGATAAAAAAATCAACAGCACTCCGATAAACCCTAAAACGAGTATGGCTTTCCCGTTTTTAAGTCTCGAAATATACTTTTTTACTTTTTCATTCATATATCACCGTCACCTGTTTTGCATCAATCAGACCTTCCAAAGACTTATAAACCTTTTCTTTTTCACAATCGGTATAAACCGTTATTCTGTTAATATATATGCTACCTGTCTCATCAATATTAGTCTGTACACGAATTTTTTTATACGGGATTTTGCACTCATTAAGCAGTTTTTTACAAAGAAATTCACTTTGTGTTTCGGCGGCGGACTTTATCGAATCGGTATTGTATGAAACGGTGGGTAATTCAAGGGAAATATCAATTTTTAAGGCTACACAAAAAAGCGATACACACGCACACAAAAAAATTAGTGAAAAAGCATACTTTACCGATTTTTCCATCTTTCCCGATGGGTAAAGCATAGTCAGTGCACCTATAAAAACTGCCGCGGCAGAAAAGCCTATCAAAACCTGTTTCAAATTTCCCATATTACACCTTATTTTTTTATTACTATTCCGATAGATATTATAAAAATAGCACCGACAAACAAAATCATACCTATAAGTACTGCAAGTAGGCTATCTACCGCTTTGAGTACTCCGACCGCCTTTAGAGAAAACATATTGGCAACTCCACCCGATACAGATATGACAATTCGCCATAAAAACAGTTCTATAATAAGAGGGATAAGTATTAAAGCAATCGCTACTACCGCATAAATTCCTACCGAACTTTTAAGCAAATTTACCGATACTGTAACGGTGGTAAGCGCTTCGCTAAGCGCCGGTCCCGCAACGGGTACGAAAGAACTTATGAAAAATTTCGCGGTCTTTACCCCTACTGTGTCGGCAGCGGTACCAAACGTTGTCTGTATAGCCAGAAGCCCCGCAAAAACCGTAAAAATCAAAGCCAAGAGCCAAAGCGCTATGTTTTTAACCGCCGATACGAGCCCATTATCTGCGATAAGCGGTGAGACACCCGAAGCCAGTCCCAAACCGAAGTAGGCACACATAAGCGGAACAATTATAAAGCTTGACACCTGAACTATTGCTTCGGCAGCAAGAAGCATCAGTCCGCCCGATATATAGGCAGTGGACGGACTGCCTGATAATAGAACAACACCCGAATATGTAGGAACAAAGGTGAGCATAAAGGTGGCTGTTCCTTTTATCGCATCGGTCGCGGCATTGATTACCGAAATTACACCATCAGCAACGCTAAGGGATACTATAACCGCAAATATAAACTGCAACGAATTATTAAGCCCGGCACTGCCATCCGTAAAACTATGAACTGCCGCAGAAAATATCATTATCGCCGCTATAAGACCGAGGGACCTAAAGGGTGCGGCGCCTTTACTTTTTATAAAAGAAAATATATGAGAAAACACACTCTTCGTAGTGAGATTTTTATTCCAATCCTGTTCTGTAGGATTTATATTGTTTTCTCTGAAAAACTCTTTTACCTCTTCGGGTAAAATTTCTTCAAGCTCTGAGATTTCAAGTTTTTCCGCGGTATCTTTATATACGTTTTCTTCAGCCGATACCGAGAAAGAAAACAAGAAAACTAAAACAATTAAAACAACTATTTTTTTCATCATCAGTCTATAAGTTTTTCCACAATATTAAACAGTTCTGTAAGCAATGGTACTGTTATTACAAAAATTGCCGCCCTACCTAAAAGTTCTGCCTTTGCGGCAACGGCACTTTGTCCGAAATCGCGGCAGGTATCGGCAATAAACTGTGTTATATAGCCTATTGCCAAAACCTTTGCGGCGACCAGAAATCGACCGCTTTGCACACCTGAATTCTTTATAATTTTGAAAAATTCGGATATGGGTTCCCTTAGAGTTGCTATTACTCCTATCAGAATTATGCAGCCTACGGACACCGTTATAACGACCGAATATTCTTTTTTATATTCGCTTAAGATAACCGACAGAATAACTGCCACAAGACAAATACCAAGTCCTTCAAACAATTCCATTTTAGAGTCCAAACACTTTTTTCACGGTTTCAAACAGTTCGCCTATTACATTTACAATCATTAAAAGAACTACAACAAGACCTGCAAGGGATGTCAGCATTGCCTGTTCTTCACGACCTGAGCGCACGAGTAACTGATGCAGAACGGTTACTATAATACCGATAGCCGCCACCTTAAATATAAAATCAACATCCATTTTATCACCTTTAAATCAATATTATTGCTATACCCAGTCCTATGAAAAACCCGAAATTCTTGAAGACCTTTGTTTTTTCTCTCATTTCTTGCCTTGCTTTGTCAAGTCGCAAAGACAATTCCTTGCCGTACATACTGCAGATATTAAGTTGGTTATCGGTATCCCCCACACCTAAATTCTCTAAAAACAAACTGACAACTTTTTTATCATCAGCATTTAGGTTATTACTTGTTGGCAAAACCTTAAAAGGATTCGATATACTCAAATATCTTTTATTGTCGTGCAAAGAATATATAATTTTTGAAATTTCCTGATTGCTAAAACGGATTTTATCGGCTATCTGTATAGTTGCCGCAAAATACCATTCGAGAGCCAAAACTCTCTCCTTTAACTGTCGTGACTTACTTATTCCGATAAGAGTAGATGACACAACTATAAGAGACATACCAATAAATTTAATTAAAAATAACATTTGAGAACTTCCCTTTTCGTGAGTATTTTATGGTTTTTGCGGTTTTTATCGAGAACAATTATAGTTTCAATAGCTCCGCTTAAAATTAACTCCCTTGTCACTTTACGCGATGCCAACTGTTCTGTAGACCCTATATGCGCCGTAGTTATAATGTCTGCGCCGCCGTACATACACTCACTCACGGCGGCGAGTTCTCTGCCGTTTCCTATCTCATCAAACGCAATATATTCGGGGGACAGAGTTCTGAGAGCAATTTCAATACCGTCACTTTTTTCTATACCGAAAAGCACATCGGTGTTATCCCCTAAATCATTATGTATTTTGCCGCCCCCAAAAGCCGATATTTCTCCGCGTGTATCAACGACAGAAATTTTTTCACCTTTTGTTGATAACTGTCTTATCAAATCTCTGAGTAGCGTTGTTTTGCCACTGGCGGGCGGACCCGCAACTAAAATACCGCCCTTTGACAGATTATTCATTATAAAATCTGCCGCGCCGAAAATTTGCCTTGCAATTCTTATATTCACACCCGAAAATTCGTGCAGATTTCCGCCCGAAAAGTTGCCCGTAACACCCGCGCGGTGTCCGTTTTTTAAAGATATGTACCCTGAATTCAGTTCGTTTGTATGCGCGTATATTGAATGATTACAAAGCCTACTTACTGTATCGTTAATATCTGTTTGTACGGTAACAAGTTTTACCTTTATCATCCCAGTGCTCGATATAACCGTAATTTCCCTGTCGGCGCGTAGCCGTATTTCTTCGGCGGTACTTTTTATGCTTTCGGGCAAACCGCCTACAGCCGACGCGATTTTAATTGGCAACATATTTAAAATTTCTGTCATTTTGTTCACCAATAAATTGTTATGCGGACAAGTGATAAAAAATAACCCTAAGAACAAAAAAAGACCGAAAGCCTTACGCTTTCGGTCTTTAAATTATGACTTAAATTACTTAAGTTCAACAGTTGCGCCAACTTCAGAAAGTTTAGCTTTGATTTCTTCAGCTTCTTCCTTAGAAGCAGCTTCCTTAAGGGTCTTAGGAGCGCCATCAACGAGAGCCTTAGCTTCTGCAAGACCAAGACCTGTGATTTCGCGAACTGCCTTAATAACCTTGATTTTTTCTGCACCAGCCGAAGCGAGAATAACATCAAATTCTGTCTTCTCTTCAGCTGCTGCTGCACCACCTGCTGCGGGAGCTGCTACTGCAACTGCT
>JAZNUZ010000195.1:0-1792 GCA_045592605.1 Acutalibacteraceae bacterium | reverse complement strand
CTGCAAAGCAATAGAACTCGCCGTAAGGCGAATAAAACTTTAGGGAAATGTACGTTAAGAACATTTCCCTAAAGACAGGGAAAAATTATATCGTTTAAGTTTACATAATATATTTTATGTAAACTATCTGAACAGTCGGTTTGAAATTTCTGCTAACTGCTCCATATTAAGTTGTTCGCTCCGCACCGTTTCTGTTATACCGAGTTCGGCAAGTGTGGTTTTGATAGTTTCCTTTTCAATATGCAATGTATTAGAAACAGTATTTACCAAGGTTTTACGGCGTTGCGCAAAACAGGCTTTTACAAAGGAGAAGAATTTCTTTTCATCGTTGACTACTACGGGCGGATTTTTTCGTATATTCAGTTTAATTACCGCCGAGTCTACATTTGGCGGCGGCATAAAGGAATTTCTATCCACACCAAAAAGAATTTCGGAAGTAGCATAATAGTTTACAGCGACCGTCACCGCCCCTGCTTCGCGGCTTCCGACTTCTGCCGCAAGGCGTTCGGCGGCTTCTTTTTGTACCATAACCGTAACCGAATCAATCGGCAAACGGCTTTCAAGCAGCATCATAATAATGGGCGAAGTTATATAATAAGGAAGATTTGCGCAAACGGTAACCTTTTTAAAGTCTGCAAATTCATCGGCGATTATTTTATGTAAATCAAGTTTCATCGCATCCCCAAAGATAATCTTCACGTTACCGAATTCGCCAAGAGTTTTTGCAAGTACCGGTTTTAGTCGTTCATCGAGCTCGATGGTTACTACCTTGCCTGCCGTTTTAGCCAGTTCCTTTGTAAGAACACCTATACCGGGACCGATTTCAATAACTGCGGTGTCCTTATCACAAGCGGCATCAGCCATAGCCGGACAGACTTCGGGATTTATAAGAAAATTCTGACCGAGAGATTTCTTAAAAGAAAAACCTTCTTTCTTTAAAATCTGTTCAATAGTTTTAATATCTGCAAGATTCATAAATACCATCCAAAATTTATTATTTTGGGCAAAACGACCCTATAAAAACATTATACACGACACAAACTCTCCTTACAAGAAAATTTTAGGTGACAAATCATTAAAACTATTGTATAATAGAAAGGTAAAAAATTTTTTGGATGTGACTTTAATGGATAAAAAGTGTTATAATGCAGTTATCGAAGAAATGAAACCGCTGCTTGACGGGCAGAAGTTTGTGGCGGATGGCGAAATTTTCAAAAACGATGCCAAGGCCATAAAAGTTTGCTACGAAGAAGAGACAAAAATGTTTGCGCTATGGGCTGCAGATGTTGCAGACGGTGAAGTCGGCGAGTTTGCGCTGCTTACAAGTTGGTTGTTTGAAGATGACCAGACCGAACGCGATGCTATGGCGGTGGGTGTTGATTTTGCAGATACACTCCGCGCCCACTTAGGTCTTAAAAAGACCGTTAAGAACACGGCAGGGGAAATCGCGCTTCCTACCACCGAAAAGGGAGATGCGGTAACAATATCTACACTGATACAGAAATTACTTGCAGTATTCCCTGAATTCAAGGATTCTTACAAAGAAAGCGTTGCAAAGTACGGTAAGTTTTTAAGCGTTTATTTCTTTACCAACAATTTTGCGGCAGGAATAAAGGAAATGCTTTCCGACCCGAAGACCAATAAAAAGGCGATTAAAAAACTCTTTGATATGCTAGAAGACATATACGTTGAAGGTGACGGCGAAGCGGTTGATATGGTGGTGGCGCTTGTATGCTCCGCAATATACGGTAACGAAGAGTATATAAAAACATTTAAAGAGCAGATGGGCGAT
>JAZNUZ010000194.1:0-2359 GCA_045592605.1 Acutalibacteraceae bacterium | reverse complement strand
ATTGGCAGTATAACCGTATACTCGTTCTTTTCAAAATCAAACAATAATTCGAAATTGATTGCATCTCTTTCATCAGTTTCTAATGCAGATAATATTAACTTTAACGCATTAAATGAAATAAACCCGGATATATGCGGTTGGATAACTGTTGGGCAAAACAAGATTAGTCTTCCTGTTTGTTATGATGGCGGAGATTACTACAAAAACCACAACTACAAACGACATTTAAGTGATTACGGCTCAATTTACTCTTTGAATGGCCTTACTTCTGATTGTAAGAATATGGTTATTAAAGGCAATTCTCCTTTTGATAACAGTATGTTTGGTAAATTGAACAGTTATAAATCTCTTGACTTTCTAAAACAGAACGGCACTATTAAACTCAGTACTACTTCTTTTACCAAAACATATCAAATTTTTGCTGTTATGCTTATTGATGAGAATGAAAAACAAGATTTTTCATTTTACGGTACCGATTTCACCAATTTGGACAAGCATATTAACTGGATAAATAATATAAAACTGCGAAGCCTTTATGAATTAAATTCCTTAATTCCTGCCGACTCGCAATATATAACATTGGTTACAGACTCAAAAGAATTTGATGGCGCAAAAATTGTTGTCGTGGGATTTTCCGTTACGGATGATATGCAAAAAAATAACAACTACTCGAGTATGTTATCGGTCAATGCCACGCCATATTACCCGAGTATCTGGTATGAAATCCACAAAGCCAAAGCACCTGCTATTGATATAAACAAGTATGCAGATAAATTGCCAATATCATTTGCTACCGTTAATAACACCGAAACTAACTCCGCAAAAGAAAATTAACAATTAATAATTAAATAGTACTTTATGGGGGATTAACTATGAACACACACTTGAAAACTGAAATTATTTATTATAATTGTACTAACGATTTTGAATTCGAATTCAATATGAATTCTGTACATCCTATGAGATTGTTAAGTGAAAGTTCGAAAGAGCAAAAAGAAATGCTCACCTATCTCGCACGTGCAGTATCACGAAGCAGAATAATTTTTATCACTTCCCCGTTTAATGATAATTTAATTGACACTATTTCACAATCTATCGGTTTCAAGTCTGAAATTATTCCTGCCGAAGAATATGGCATCATAACAAAAACCGCCAATAAACTTATAACCGGCGGTGTTCCGTTGGTAACCGATGATGGTATTTATGCGGGTATTATTTTGGAAAGCGGTCCGCAATCTTTAATTTTACTGACCGATGAACGAGAAGTTCGAAAAAAGATTATGAAAAGTCTTGTTAATCAATACATTATCGACCTTTGCAACTGCGAACTTCCGCAATCCTACAGTGAACCGGAAGAAGATGTATCAGATGTAATTGATAATACCGAAGATATTGTACCACAAGAAGATATTGTTGACACAGATGACACAGAAGAACTGCCCAGTGCTCAAGGCAACGATATATCCCCCGAATTTCCGACTGAAGATGAAATCGAGCAAGAGACAACTATCAAAGATGAGCCACCTGTGCATCAGTCTAAAGGCAACGGTTTAACAATTCTTACCGTTATTTTGACAATAATTTTATTCATTCTTTTAGCTTTTATAATTTATTCACTTGTCATTACACCTTTGTTAAACGGAATTTCAATTATGGAAAATATCAAAAGAATTTTTTGGTTCTTATTTTAAAAAAAGGCGCTTATGGAAGTCCATAAGCGGCTTTTATTATTCAATTATTCTGCTTGAGCAGTTTCTTCAACTTCTTCTGTTGCTTCTTCAACAGTTTCTTCTACTACTTCTTCGGGAAGCAATGCGCGAATAGAAAGGCTAACACGTTTCTTTTCATTATCAATAGAAATGATTTTTGCTTCTACTTCCTGTCCGATAGTGAGTTCATCCTGCGGTTTCACAACGTGCTTATTAGCGATTTGTGAAATATGGATTAAACCATCAACACCCGGTATAATTCTTGCGAATGCGCCGTATGCGGTCATACTAACGATTGTAACTTTTACAACTGAATCAACCGCATATGTATTGTTGAAAATTGTCCACGGATTTTCATCTTCTTTTTTATAGCCGAGAGAAATCTTTTTCTTTTCGGTATCTAAATCCTTAACGTAGACTTCAACAGTATCACCTACAAGAACTACTTCTGACGGATTTTTAATTTTCTGCCAGGAAAGTTCTGAAATATGAACCATACCATCAACGCCGCCAATATCAACAAACGCACCATAGTTTGTTATAGACTTAACAGTACCTGTAAATCTGTCGCCTACAGCGATAGTTTCCCAAATTTTGCTTTCTGCAGCCTTTTTGATTTCGCGAAGCACAACACGGATGGAACCGATTGC
>JAZNUZ010000193.1:0-1627 GCA_045592605.1 Acutalibacteraceae bacterium | reverse complement strand
GTTTATCCGAATCAATCGGACCTGGTTGTGTTCATTTGGGAGTTGAGAACATACATAAGGTTGGTGCAATCGGCAAAGCCGGTTTTGGTTGGGAAACCAGAATCCTTGATGAAAACCATAATGATGTTGCAAAGGGCGATGTCGGTGAATTAGCGGTTAAGGGTCCTGGTGTTATGAAGTGCTATTACAAAAACCCTGGGGCTACCGCCGAAATTTTAATGGGTGAATGGTTGCTTACGGGAGATATGGCAAGGGAAGATGAAGAAGGATTTATCTATCTTGTTGACCGCAAAAAAGATGTTATTATAAGCGGCGGAGAAAATATTTATCCGGTGCAGATAGAAGATTATTTACGCGCTAATGAGAAAATCAAGGATGCTGCGGTAATTGGTATACCGGATAAACGTCTTGGCGAAATTTCTGCGGCTATAATCGAAATTAAATCGGGTATGACCGCTACTGTTGATGAAATTGAAGAATTCTGTCAGGGTCTTCCAAGATATAAAAGACCGCGCAAAATCATATTTGCAGATATACCGCGCAATCCGACAGGTAAAATTGAAAAACCAAAACTCAGAGCGCAGTATTGCGGTGAACGCCTTGTTGAAAAGGTTACAAGCGAATAAGTTCGGAACGGAGAAGAATTATGAAGAAATTGATGATAGGTAATGAAGCCTTGGCACGTGGTTTTTATGAAGGCGGCATAGGTTTAGTATCAAGCTATCCCGGAACACCGTCTACGGAAATTACTGAATTTTTAGCTAAATATGATGATTTTTATAGTGAATGGGCACCCAACGAAAAGGTTGCAGCTGAAGTAGCATTTGGTGCTTCTTTGGGAGGCAAAAGGTCGGTTTGCTGTATGAAGCACGTTGGACTTAACGTTGCGGCAGACCCGCTTTTTACTCTGTCTTATACAGGCGTTAACGCAGGTCTTGTTATTTGTGTCGCCGATGACCCTGCAATGCATTCTTCACAGAACGAACAGGACTCAAGACATTACGCAATAGCGGCAAAACTTCCGATGCTCGAACCTGCAGACTCTGCCGAAGCGCTCGAATTTGCTAAAGTGTCATTTGATTTGTCCGAAAAATTTGATACACCTGTGCTTATGCGAATCTGTACGAGAATCGCACATTCACAGAGCATAGTAGATATTTCTGAGAGAGTAGAAGTACCTGATAAACCGTATAAAAAAGATGCTCAGAAATACATAATGGTACCCGCTAATGCAAAAATTAAACATCCCATCGTTGAAGCAAGAATGAGCGCTTTAAGCGAATATGCAGAAAACTGTCCTTTTAACCGCATTGACAAGGGTACAGACAACAAATTAGGAATTATAACAAGCGGTACTTGTTATCAGTACGTGAAAGAAGTTTTTGGTGACGCTGTTCCTGTACTGAAAATCGGCCTTGTCAATCCTTTGCCGCCCAAAATGATAAAATCATTCGCACAGGGCGTTGAACGCGTTGTTGTAATCGAAGAATTAGATGGTATCATTGAAAACTTCTGTAAAACACTCGGCATTAATGTTGATGGGAAAAATGTTTTCTCACCGATAGGTGAATTCTCGCAAAAAATAGTTGCGGATGCTTTTGGAATTGAGTCTAAACCTTCTATAAAG
>JAZNUZ010000192.1:0-3534 GCA_045592605.1 Acutalibacteraceae bacterium | reverse complement strand
GAGCCGGGGATTGTGTTGATTTCATTAGCGAAAATCTCATTTGTTGACGTATCTATAAGGTAGTCGATTCTTACAACACCGTTGCAACCGAGAGCTTTGAAAATTTTACAGGAAAGGTCTCTTATCTTTGCACTCATATCATCACTGATATCGGCGGGTATTTTACGCGAAAGGGAAGCCATACCCTTAGATTTTGAGTTGCCCATATATTTATCTTCATACGAGAGAATTTCATCATGCATAAAAGGTTCTTCGCAGACCGATGCTTCGCAGTTATCACTGTCACCGAGTACCGAACAGTTAATTTCTCTAAGGTTTGTTATAGCGCGTTCAACTAAAACAACATCCGAGAAAGAAACTGCAAGAGAAATAGCATCAACAAGTTCTTCTACGGTATTGGCCTTTGTAATACCGACGCTAGAGCCGAGATTAACGGGCTTTACTATAACAGGGAGAGAAAAACTGCTTGTGATTCTTTGAATTACGGCTTCGCGGTTATCGCTATATTCGCGCGAAGTGAATTTTACACAGTCGAGAACGGGGAGTCCCGCATTTTTAAGGACATCTTTATAAACTGCCTTATCCATACCTACAGCGGCAGACAAAACATCGCAACCCACAAAGGGAAGTCCTAAAAGTTCAAAGAAACCGGCGATTGAGCCATCTTCGCAGTTGGTACCGTGAACAATCGGGAAAGCAACATCGATAATTACATCCTTTTTACCGCCGAAGATGCGGTTGTTTAAGTGCTTCATAACAACATTTTTACCCTGTCTTACAAGACTGACAGGGTCGCTTTTTTTGATAAGTTCAGGCAAATTGCGGAAACTTTCAATTTTAAAAAGTGAGTCACCAGTATACATTTCGGCATCTTTAGTAACGTATATAGGTATAATATTATACTTTTCTCTGTCAATGGAGTTCATAGCCTGAACTGCAGAAATTATAGAAACTTCGTGTTCTACAGAACGGCATCCGAAAAATACGGCTAAATTGGTTTTCATAAAGGTTCCCCCTTAGTTTAAATAATTATCGGGAAGGTCGTTTTCTACAAGAACGACGGTATTGCTGTCAGCAACGGGTGTATATATTTCGAGCGCTTCCTTAAAACTGCCCACAATATGCACATTGGAAGCGGGGAAAAGTGTTGTATCAATAGCGTTTTTCATAGGTATTGCGCGGTGGCGCCCAACAAGAATAATCGTATCGCACACCTTTGCGGCTGCAAGACCCAACTGATAATTAAAATCATATTCCTTTTCGCCAAGCTCTACAAGTCCGGGTGTGATAATGACCTTTTTCATACCCTTAAAGTTTGCAAGAACATTAACGGCTTCTACACAGCCTTCAGGATTTGCATTATAAGCATCATCTATCATAAGTGAGCCGTTTATGAACGACTTTAATTCCAAACGGTGTTCTGTGGGTTCTAATCGGGAAATTGCAAAGCGGATTTCTGCAGGGGTAAGCCCTAAATCAAAAGCAACGGCAGCAGCACCTACGATATTGAGAACATTGTGTTTGCCGAGAAGTTTTGTCTGGACCGAAACTTCTTCGCCGTTTCCAAAAACTATTGTGAAGGATGCGCCCTCACGCGAGAATGAAATGTTCTTTGCGAAAACATTTCCGCTATTTACCGAATAACCTACACAGTCTCTCTCACTGATGTTTTCGGCGATATGTTTGCTTCCTAAATTAACGTAAACCCTGCCGCCGTTCTTTTTACAGGCATCGTAAAGTTCAAATTTGGTGTTAAAGACATTTTCGATAGTACCGAAAGTTTCAAGGTGTTGCGGACCTACAGAAGTTATTATGGCATCGGTAGGATTTACTATGTCGCAAATTTCCTTAATGTCGCCAACGTTTTTTGCACCCATTTCGCAAACAAAAATCTGTGTTTGTGGGCGGAGAATTTCTCGTACAGTCTTTACAACACCCATCGGAGTATTGTAACTTTGCGGGGTGGCAAGAACATTATATTTTTCGCTAAGAATTCTCGCTAAAATAAATTTTGTGCTTGTTTTACCGTAACTGCCCGTAACGCCGATTACCTTAAGGTTTGGCATACTACTGAGTTTTTTCTTGGCATCGGTTATAAAATATCTTGCAACCAATTTCTCTATAGGGTATGTTAATGCCCAACTTAATATAACAAGCAATGGGGAAAACACACAAAGAAGAATAAGAATAGAAAAGAAAACGCCACGGGTGATAAACTGGGTATTGAGTGTTATTAATAATAGCACTATCTGGACTAAGAGCGCCGTAGTGTATAACCGCTTTACTCTTGCAGTAATTACAAGTCTTTTGATGGATTTTTTATAATCGTAGATCGCTAATAATAGTTGAGCGAGAGTGTAAAGCGACATAATAACGAGTTCAAGTACAATATTATATCTGACTAAAACGGACAAAGCGCAGAACACAATGGTCAGTAAAAGCAACCTTACAAAATATGCATCATATAACCACTTAATATACCTTTTTGGAAAATATGAATTTTGCTGCAACATATGAAAATGTTTATATGTTGCAAATAATGGCGCTATTGCCGCAATAATACATACTACGGTAAAAATAGTTTCGTTTATGGGTTTCATTTTTTCTACCTCAACTTAAAAAACTTTTGATAATTGCACCCGCTTGATACGGCTGTTCGCAAAAAGCAAAGTGCCCTGCATTTTTTATAACACACAATCCTGAGTCTTTAATAAGTGATTCTATGATTTTAGCGTCACTTAAAGGTGTTGCTGTGTCGTTTTCACCCCAAATAAGAAGAGTGGGACATTCTATATTAGGTAAAATATCACGCAGGTCGGTATTAACAAGATTTACAAGCGTCCGTCTGAGAACGGGCGGTGCGGCATTATAGTCTGCAGAGCCGTAGTGGCGACGCGCTTTTTCGAGTAAGTTTTCAGAGTGTTTATTAATAACAGGAAGACTGAGAATTTTTTTGATGGTTTTGAAACTGTAAGAGCGCAATTTTTGTTTTGCGCTTTTTTTAGGTATAAGACCTGCCGAATCAAGTAAAATAATCTTTGGCGGCTCCAGTTTTTTCTCACCGCAAAGTTTAAGAATAACTCTGCCACCATGGGAATGGCCTATGAGTATAGGGTTTTTAAGTTCCAGCTTTTCTATAAGTTCCAAAACAAACTGGGCATAGGTATCGGTATCCCAAGGCTCATCCATAACACCACTGTGTCCGCATCCCGGGAAATCGGGTGCAGTAAGTCGGTAAGAGTCTGACATAAGTCCCATTATATTTCTATAAACAATATTTGAAGAGCCCCAACCGTGCAAAAGCAGAATGTCGGCGCCGTTTCCTACCTGTTCATAATTTATCTCGATACCCTTTACCAAAATTTTCATAATACGCCTCATTATAATATATTATTTATTTATTATACCAAACAAATATTAAAAAAAGAAGAGTTAATTTGAATTTTTATACATTTTTTGCAAAAATTTTAAAAAGCATCGCCTATTCTGTCAATATTACTATAAAAAATTGTAGGTTTGTCAATGATGTGTTAC
>JAZNUZ010000191.1:0-1621 GCA_045592605.1 Acutalibacteraceae bacterium | reverse complement strand
ACCTTTAATATGGATGAGTGGGCTGATGCCGAAGGTAACACATTACCCAACACCAACCCTGCTTCATTCGAATACAGCATGAAGGAAGCTTTCTTCAATAAGTTAGGCGAATATACTATTCCCGAATCACAGCGCAACTTTGCTACTAAAGAAAATCTTCCTACATACCCCGAAAAGATTGAAAAATTAAAGGCAGAGGGCACAAAATTAGTTTTGGTTTACGGTATCGGTAGAATGTGCCATATTGCTTTCTGGGAACCCCAGTTTGCAGTTGACTATAAGTCAGAAGAAGAATGGAAAAACGCTCCTTACAGAATTGGTGCAAAACTCCATCCGCTTACCATCGAACAGAATGCTATTACAAGTTTCAAGAGCCGTACTACACTCGTTCCTTGTACTGCTAACACTATCGGCCCCGGCTTGTTCTTAAAGGCTGATTATGCTATCGGTGGTGCCGACGGCGCATTGGGCAGAGGTATGGGTTGGCAAGGAATGAGCTTCTTGACCACTTTACATCACGGTCCTGATATGCACATTACATCTACATATATTCCTACACTCCCCGGCAGACTCTTCTATTTGAGCGAGCTTGCAGGTCCGCTTGTAGCAGAATGTAACTAATCAAAGCTTGGCGCCTTAAAGAAAAGGGCGCACTTTAAGGAGAAAAAAATGTTAGTTAATCTTGATTACGTATTAAATAAAGCAAAAGAAGGCAACTACGGTGTAGGCCTTTTCAATACTACCGATTCCGATATGTTAGAAGGAGTTATTGCGGCGGCAGAAGAAATGAATGCGCCTGTAATAATAGGCACTGCAGAAGTGCTTCTTCCCTACGGTGATTTAAAACTTATCGCCCCCGGTATGATAGCTGCGGCTAAACGCGCTAAGGTGCCTGTTGTTGTTCACTATGACCACGGTCTTACATTTGATCGTTGTATGGAAGCTTTGCAACTTGGTTTCTCAAGTATTATGTTTGATGGCTCTGCCGGTGACCCCGAGCAGAACATTGCAGATACCAAGGAAATAGTTAAAATTGCGCACTCACTCGGTGCTACTGTTGAAGGCGAAATCGGTCATGTAGGACAGGCAGACTCTAACGACAATGCTGTCACCGATATGTACACTACACCCGAAGAAGCAAAAGAATTTATTGAAAAAACAGGTGTAGATGCTCTGGCAATCGCTATAGGTACTGCACACGGTGCATACAAAACAAAGCCCTGTCTTGATTTTGACAGACTTGAAAAAATTCATAGCACAATCGATACTCCGCTTGTTTTACACGGCGGCTCAGGTCTTACAGATGATGATTTCCGCACAGTAGTTGCAAAGGGTATTTCAAAGGTTAATATCTTTACCGACCTTTGTATTGCAGGTGCTAACGCGATGGAAGATGGTCTTAAAGAAGGCCTTGGATATCTCGAAATCCGCAACAAAAAGGTTGAGTACATTAAAGAAGCCGTTAAAGCAAAAATTGCACTTTTTGGTAGTGCAAATAAAGCATAATAATAATAAACTTCTAAAAACAAGAGCCGTGAAATTCACGGCTCTTGTTTTTTTATATAGGCAGTGGGTGTGCAAGTCCGTTTGCACGAAGTGCAACATCGTTGGGCGTATGCCC
>JAZNUZ010000190.1:0-3808 GCA_045592605.1 Acutalibacteraceae bacterium | reverse complement strand
TGATGCTAATGCTCTTTTTGTCGCCGCTTGTAAGATAGGCTCCGTATGTCCAAAGCACCAAATTGAAAACGGCAACGAACATAGCACCATAAAATACGCCTATATCTCCTAAAATGGCTTTTTGAAGCGGAAACGACATGTATCCGCAGTTTGAAAAAATAACCGAGAAACGAAGAATTCTCCGCTTTCTGTCATCTTTGTCACGGATAAGGAATTTAGTGATTAATATAGTTACAATGTGTATAAGCAGTGCAGCGATAAAAACTAACACAAGATTACGGCTTTTTTCAACCGTTCTTGTTTCACTCGCGAACGACTGCAAAATAGCCGCAGGAGTTGCTACATATAATACAAGGTCGGTAAGTGCTTTGACAGATTCTGTTTTCAGCAGTTTTGCTTTGCCCAAAATAAATCCGACAAGTATCATAATAAATAGCATAAGGACCTGCCCGGCTACTGCTATTAAGTTATCTAACATATTTTAGTATCCTCGGATATGATTTATAATGGAATAGGTTAAGCGGAACAATCCTGTTTTGCCAAAGCCACTTTATAAGTGGCTTATCGGAACGCTTCTATGAGTTTTGATTAACTACAGTCATTATAACATTTGTGTGATTAGTTATAAACTCTATGTCATTAAATTGTTTGCTTAAAATATTTTTTAACGGTTCTATAACTACATCTTCGGTATTAAAATGGCCGCCATCTATAATTGTAAAACCAAGCGTATCGGCCTCTATAAAAAAATTGTGTTTTATGTCGGCTGTAACTAAAACGTCGGCACATTTAGCAGCGGCTCCCAACAAATCTCCGCCGCTTCCGCCGCAAACAGCAACTGTTTTAACAAATTTCTTTCCTGCGGTGTATCTTACGGGAACAGAAAGTCTGCGACTTACAAATTCGGCAAATTCTTTTGGGGAATATTCGGCACCAAGTATACCTGTTTTGAAAGCAAAGCCGTCATCTGCCATAACCGTTTTAATGTTTTTAAGTCCAAGCGCTTCACAAAGGTGGGTATTGACACCACCATCCGCTATATCTAAATTAGTATGCGCGGATATAACCGAAATTTTATTTTCTATAAGTTTGTGAACGATACTATCACTGGTTACCGATTTAATTCCCGAGAAAATCACGGGGTGATGGCTTATAATGAGCTCGGCGCCACACTTGATAGCGGCTTGAACCGCATCTTTTGTGCAGTCGAGTGTAACTATGGCTTTTGTTACCTTAGCATTACTGTCACCTATAAGCAAACCTGAGTTATCCCAGTCAAGCGCCAATGAGAAAGGGAATTTTTCATCTAAAAATTTATAAATATCTTTTACAGTCATTTTTTATACCTTTTTAGCAAACGAATCTTTAAGCGCGACAGTGCGGTTAAAAATAAGTTTACCGTTTTCGGAATCCTTATCTATACAGAAATAACCCTGGCGCATAAACTGGAAAGTGTCGCCCACCTTGGCATTAACTAAATCTGCATCAACCTTGCAGTTTTCGATTACGATAAGGGATTCAGGATTAAGATTATCTGCAAACGACTCTACACCTTCTTCATCAGATGGGTTTTCTACGTTGAAAAGTCTATCATAAAGGCGTACTGTAGCATCAGCGCAGTTGTTTGCATTAACCCAATGCAGTGTACCTTTTACTTTTCTGCCATCGGGGGTTTCGCCGCCGAAAGATTCGGTGTCATAAGTTGCGTGAACTACGGTGATATTACCGTTTTCATCGGTTTCGTGAGAAGCATATTTAATGTAGTAAGCGCCTTTTAAACGTACTTCTTTTTCAGGACAAAGTCGGAAATATTTTCCGGGCGGATTTAACATAAAGTCATCCTGTTCGATGAATATTTCCTTCGAAAAAGTAACGGTCTTTTTGCCGAGTTCGGGTTTATTTGGGTTAATATCAACCTGTATTTCATCGGTTTTTCCATCAGGATAGTTGTCTATAACCACTTTGAGCGGTCGAAGAACCGCCATAGCTCTGTCAGCGTTTGTGTTCAGGTAATCTCTTACGCAAGATTCAAGAAGCGCGTAGTCAATAACACTGTATGCTTTTGACACGCCGATTTTATTAACGAATTCGCGTATAGCTTCGGCAGGGTAGCCACGGCGGCGCATACCGCAAATAGTGGCCATTCTCGGGTCATCCCAACCGCTGACTAAAGAATCATTAACAAGTTTTAAACATTTGCGCTTACTTGTGAGCGTGTAGTTTACATTCATTCTTGCAAATTCAATCTGGCGCGGCGGAGTAGGTATATCAAGCGCTTTCAGGAACCAGTCATAAAGAGGACGGTGATTTTCAAACTCAAGAGAACATAGAGAGTGAGTGACACCTTCTTTGGCATCGGAAAGCGGATGAGCAAAGTCGTACATAGGATAGACACACCACTTATCGCCTGTGCGGTGGTGGTGAGCCTTCAATATACGGTAAATAACAGGGTCGCGCATATTCATATTTGATGAAGTCATATCGATTTTGGCGCGTAAAACCATAGTGCCGTTTTCAAATTCGCCTTCGGTCATTCTACGGAACAAATCTTTTGTTTCATCTATCGGTCTGTTTCGATACGGACTCTCAATTCCGGCTTCGGTAAGGGTGCCGCGCATAGCCTTAATCTCATCTGCGCTTGATTCATCAACGTATGCCAATCCTTTATCAATAAGTCTTAATGCACATTCGTATATAAAATCAAAATAATCAGATGCGAAATAAACATTATCCCATTTAAAGCCGAGCCATTCAATATCTTCTTTTATGGCTTCAACATATTCCACATCTTCCTTTGTGGGATTTGTGTCATCAAGGCGTAGATTACATCTGCCCGAATATTTCTGAGCAGTACCAAAATCTATGCATATTGCCTTTGCGTGACCTATATGCAGATATCCGTTCGGCTCGGGCGGAAAACGAGTTTGTACTTTTTCGTAAACACCATCTTCTAAATCTTTATCAATAAAATCCCAGATAAAATTGGATTGTACGGTGTTTTCGGTTTCAACTGAATTTATATTTTCTGACATATTTACACCCCTAAATTAGTTATGGAATTTTCTATTCTTCTTACACATTCTTCTTTGCCCAAAACTTGCATAATACTGCAAAGGTCGGGAGTGTTCGTTCTGCCTGTAACAGCAATTCTGAGTACGGTGCTAAGGTCACCCGCGTGTCCTTTATAGGCATCAGGGTTAGCCTTATATTCCTTCGTTTCTGCCGCAAAGTCAAGTTTCGGCGCAATTTCCTTGATTTTACCAAACCATTCTTGTTTGTCATCTGAAGGACGGTAAACTTTTATATATTCTTTAAGGAAGTCTATGGCATCGGCCTTTTGGATGTGTTCGGGTAGATTGTAGCAAGGAGTAAAGGTTTCGTTAAAGAAATACGCATAAAAATCTTTAGCATCACTCCATTTAGCAAGGTCCTTACGCGGTTTTTGAGAATTGTCGCGATCGATTGCCAAAATGCTCTTTGTAAATTCTTCATCTCTTGTTAAAAGATTATAAAACGCTTCATCAAACTCTTTAGCCCAAGCGGTTAACTTTTCGTAAACTTCGCCCGATTTTAGCAGTGCAATTCTGTTTTTGCTGACATCGAGCAACTTGTTTTCATCGTATAAAGCGCCCGAAACACTCATTTTCTTAAGATTGAATTTGAAATCCTTATAAGAAACAGTAGGATTAGCTCTGCGCCAGTCTTCAAAATCAGAAGATGCTATTGTCATTAAGTACTCAATGACATTTTCGCTTTCATATCCCTGTTCTGCAAAAAATCTTACAGCAGCTTCAGGGTCTTTTCTCTT
>JAZNUZ010000189.1:0-2578 GCA_045592605.1 Acutalibacteraceae bacterium | reverse complement strand
ACACCACCCGACATTCTCAGTTATATAAACTCGAAAACGGCGGATATGTTGCTGACACACCCGGCTTTTCTTCTTTAGAAATTGATAAAACGGATTTTTCTTTAAAAGAAAATCTTGAAAATTGTTTCCCGGAGTTTGAACAATTTTCAGATAAGTGCAAGTTTACAGGTTGTTCGCATACCGTGGAAAATGGATGCGCCGTATGTGATGCGGTAAAGAAAGGTATAATACCCATTTCCCGTCACGAAAGTTATGTTTCCATTTTTAATGAACTAAAGGATTTAAAGGTATGGCAGACAAAAAATAATCGGTAACACTTTCTTTGTTTTCGTGTATACTGTTAATAACCAAGACTTAACTGTTATGTTAGGAGATGCGGTATGAGAAGACGGTATAGCGTAAACAAACGAAAATATGTTTATTTAGTTGCTTTCGGTGTTGGTCTCTTGGTGGCATCATTTGCACCGCAGAGATGTATAATAGCCGTCTTGGCGGTTGCTGTAATCTGGCTTGGTGTTATATGTTCCAGGAACTGATACGGAGGTTGCTTTATGAAGGTAGTTTTGGTGAAGAGTCCTAAATTTTTAAGCGGATTGCTAAGAATGATTTTTGGGATAAAAAAAGAAAATAATTAATACATAATCGGCAGTATAACTTTTCTGGTTATACTGCCGATTTGTTTTGCATAATATTTAAAGAAAGGTAATATAACTGTATTAAAAACGAAACAAGGAGATAAATTATGAATTTGAAAGTCTTAAAACAAGAAATGTCTGTTAATAATGAATTTTTTAACCAGTCGGCAGAGCATAGCGTAGAGCTTAATATAGCAGTACCCGAATATTATCCCGAAATAGAGAAGGTTTTAAAGTGTCGCGCAACGCCAAGGGTGGCTTCATGCGGAATTAACGGACAAATTCTGTTGGTTGAGGGCAATATAAGTATTTTGCTTATGTATGTCACACCAAAGAAAGAATTATGCAGTTACGAATATATATTACCGTTTAACCACACATTTGAATTTGATGGCGAAACAACAGGTTGTATGCCTGTATGCAATGTCAGAGAAGAATATATTAATTGCAGACCTACCGATGTAAGAGTGGTAGAGTTGCACGGAGCAATCGGCATAAATGTAAAAATCATTAAGAAACAGTCGACCGATATTGTTACAGATATAGATGGCGGAAACGTGGTTATGAACAGGGGATTGGCACCTGCTACCACACCGATAGGTATGACCGAAAAATGTACAATGATAGAAGAAGAGTTAGAATTGGGTAACGGCCAACCTTCTATCCGGAATATTTTAAGATACGATGCAGTAGTAGCTAATTCTGAATGTAAGATTATAAGTAATAAAGTGGTCTGTAAGGGAGATATCAAGGTGTTTATTCTCTATTGTGGTGAGTAGATAACAATTTTGTAGATCTTCAGAACGATAATTCCTTATAGCCAGATAATTGAAATCAGTGGTGTTGACGATGAGTGCGAGGTTGATGTTGTCAGCGAAGTAGCACAACTTGAAATCAAATCACGTACATCAATTACAGGAGAAGCCAGAACATTTAGTTTATACGGTAAGTTGCGCTTCAGAGCTCGTGCTTGTTGTAACAATGATATCCCAGTGATTTATGATGCCTTTTCAACAAAATATGAAACTGATGTTGCATCGAAAGAAATTATGGTAGAAAAAATTTATAAATCTGTTAGTGATAGCTTTGTTTGTAAGAGAAATGTTGAGATGACTTCGGGTACGGTAGGTACCGTTATAGACCTGTGGGGAGATGCGGCGGTAATTTCAAGCCGTATTGATAACGAAGAGTTGTGTGTCAATGGTAATTTAGGGGTTTACATATTGGCATATGATAGCGAGAGTAATCCGATTTATATTGAGCGAAGTGTTGATTTTGATTGTAAAACCGCAGTGATGGGCGGAAAACCGCAGATGCGCAGTAACTCTGCAGTAAGGGTAAAAAATATTGGATATACGATTATTGATAATTGCAACATTGAAATATCCGCCGAATTGGAGCTGAATTCTTGTATCTATGATATTTCAAAATTCAGTGTAGTAAACGATATTGTTGTTAGTGAAAAGTGTGTAAAAAAAGCCAATCCCAATAGTGCAATGATAATCTATTATGCTGAAAAAGGTGAAAGTGTCTGGGATATAGCACGAAAATTCAATAGTTCACCCGATGAAATTTCAGAAATAAACTCTATTGAAAGCAAAGAAGTTAATTGTAATAAAGCACTTTTAATCCCGATAAAATAATTTTAAAAATTTTTGAAATTATTGTTGACAACGCAAATTATTAATGATATAATAATCAGCGTTGTATGCGAGTGTGCTGGAACTGGCAGACAGGCACGTTTGAGGGGCGTGTGCTCATGGCGTACGGGTTCAAGTCCCGTCACTCGCACCATATCGAGTGTTCATATCCAACTTGAATGTTGGAAATGAGCACTCGATTTCTTTTTGTCCGTAAAATAAGCATTTCGTTTATGTATGAGTAGGCTTTGGCCTACTCTTTTTTGTTATATGGCGCTTGGCAGATATTCTACCGCCACGCCT
>JAZNUZ010000188.1:0-3723 GCA_045592605.1 Acutalibacteraceae bacterium | reverse complement strand
CTCACACAAAGACAACTTCTTTTGTCGTTTACAGTTACGGTAATGCTTGATGAATATTGTATAAATGATACCATTGCAGGAATTGCTGAAAAAAGCTTTCTTGATACACTGAAAACTCAGGCAATAGACACTTATAATACTTGTAGTGACACTGGTGCATTTTCGTTTTATTATTTAGCGTATCGCCGTAAGAATGAAATCGATAGAAGAATCGGTCAGACCTTTGCGATGCTATGCTCACACGATGGTGACCCGATTTATCAAGAGCTCGGTGAAGCGCTGTACTGTTGGTTTGCATCTGTCGTAAAAAAAGAAATTACGGCTCATAAACTAAATAAGTAGATTTAACAAAACACTCCCCAAAACATACACTGTAAATTAGGGAGTGTTTATTTATGCCTAGAATTTATTTAAGTCCGTCAACTCAAGAATTTAATCCCTATACGGGTGGCGGAAACGAAGAATATTATATGAATCTTATAGCCGATGCAATGATTCCTTATCTTAATGCTACGGGTATCTCATATTCAAGAAACACACCTGATATGACAGCAGCGTCATCTATCAGAGAATCGAATATGGGAAGATACGATGTACATCTGGCTCTTCATTCTAATGCTTCTGCACCGCAAAATGCGGGTCAGAACAGGGGTAGTGAAGTCTATTATTATCCCGGTAGTGCATCCGGAAAAAGATTAGCAGATATAATTGCAAACAACCTGAAACTAATTTATCCGTTACCAAACCTTGTGCGGACAATACCTACTACGACTTTGGGAGAAGTGACAAGAACCCGGGCACCTTCAGTACTTATTGAATTTGCGTATCACGATAATGCAGAAGATGCAAATTGGATAAGAAACAATATTAATGAAATTGCACGTAATGTCGTAGTTTCACTGTCGGACTATTTTGATATACCGTTTATGATGCCAAACGGTACTCAGTATGCGGTAGTTGAAACTATGGGCAGAAATCTCAATATAAGAAGTATGCCTTCAATCAATTCACAGATTATCGGGCGCATACCAAACGGCGCAACTGCTACGGTGTATTCCAATGATGGTCAGTGGAGTTCGGTAGAATATAATGGTGTTTCGGGATTTGTGAGCAGTAATTTTCTGAACTTTTATTAAAGCTTGTGTTTTACACAAGCTTTTTCTTGTATTTTCAGTTAAAATGTTATATAATTAATTATTAGATTGGAGTGGTATATCTTGTTGTTTGATGCAATTAAGGGTAATATCGGTATAACACAATTCATTGTGTATACGTTATCAAGTCTTATTGTAATTTTTTTGACATTACCTATACACGAATTTGCCCATGCATATGCTGCGGACAAGCTTGGCGACCGCACCGCAAGGTATAGCGGTAGATTATCTTTAAATCCGTTTGCACACATAGATTATATAGGCGCCGTATTTATTTTACTCTTTGGTTTTGGTTGGGCAAAGCCCGTTCCTGTAAATACGCGTAGTTTTAATAACCCAAAACGCGATATGGCAATTACTGCGGTGGCGGGACCGATTTCTAATATAATTGTTGCTTTTTTCTCGCTGGTATTAAATTTCTCTGTTTTTCTTCTTTACAGAAAAATAGGTGGTAGCTTTTTAGTTTACATTTCGCTTTTATTTGATTATATTGCTATAATTAATATTCATCTTGCGGTTTTTAATCTGATTCCCATACCACCGCTTGATGGTTCGAGAATTTTAACCGCAATCCTACCTAGTAGACTATATTATAAAATAATGCAATATGAACGTTATTTGATTATTGTGGTGTTTGTTTTACTTTATACAGGCATTTTATCAACACCGCTTGATGTTTTGTCGGGTTACATCTATAACGGAATCACATGGCTTTTAAGCGATATTTTTTCTTTATTCATTTAAACTGAGGTAAAGCATGGAAACTAATTTATCTTACAAATTCGAGGGTTTTGAAGGACCGCTTGACTTACTTTTGCAACTGATTGCAAGAAATAAACTGGATATTTATGATATTAAACTTACTGTTCTCATCGACCAGTATCTTGAGCAAATTGAAATTATGCAGCAAGATACTACCGATATTGCCAGTGAGTTTCTTGAGATGGCATCAAGATTAATTTATCTGAAAACGGTTAAACTTTTACCAAAACATGAAGAGTATGAACAGCTTAAAGATGAATTTGTTGGTGAGTTGATTGAATATCAGACCTGCCGTAAAATAGCCGAATTGCTGTCTCGACAGACCGATGGTTTTGATAGGTTTGTTAAAGCACCATCAAAGGTTGAGCTTCCCAAAACTTATGAACTCGTTCACCCCAAAGAAGTGTTATTCGATGCATATATATCGGCAGTTGGCAGGGGACAGAGAAGACTTCCGCCGAGCACCGATGCATTTGCAAAAATTGTCGCAAAAAAGATTGTATCTGTTTCGACAAAAATTGTATTTGTTATGCGAAATTTAATTACAAAGGGTCCGCAAAGACTGGGTAAACTTTATAATAGCGCGAAAAGCCGTTCTGAACTGGTAGCCACATTTTTGGCAATTCTTGAGCTTTGTAAAGCTAATAGAGTACATATTAAAGGTGACGGAAATGAAGCGGAAATTAAGATAATAAAGGAGAAAAAATAGGTGGATATTAACGAATTAATTAACGGAATTGAAGCGGTTTTATTTGCCAATGGGGAACCTGTAAGTATACAAAGGCTTTGCCAGACTTTTGAAGTAGAACCCGATACTATACAAACCGCCGTTAAAGCTTTGGGCGAAAAGTATACCAAAACTGCGCTTGAAGTTGTAACTTTAGAAAATACATTTCAAATTTGCACCAAAAAACAATACGCTTCGCACATAAAAAAGGCTTTTGATATAAAAAGAAAAACTCCGCTTTCTCAGGCGGCTTTGGAAGTTCTGGCGGTTATCGCATATAATCAGCCGGTCACGAGAGCTTTTATTGAACAGGTGCGCGGTGTTGACTGCTCAGGTGTTATGATGACACTTATAGAAAAAGAATTGATAGAAGAGGTCGGCAGACTTGAACTTCCGGGCAGACCTTTATTATATTCAACCACAAAAAACTTCTTAAGATGTTTTTCAATCAGTGATTTAAGCGAGTTGCCGCAGATTCCGAAGGATGAAAGTGATTCATTGCCGGATGTTGCAGAACAACTGTCGGTTAATGTTGAAGAAACTGCAGAATAATTTCATTTTTTTGTATAATATTAGTAATGGTGTAATCTATGATTATTCTTTATATTTTAGGTGCTTTGCTACTGTTATTTGGTTTTCTTCTCTTGATTAATATAAATGTTTCTGTATCATTTGATGAAAATTTCGATTATAAGCTTAAGTTTGGCATTATAAGAATTTTATCATCCGATAAAAAGAAAACCGATACGGTCAAAAAATCGCAACGTAACGGTACGAATAGCATTAATTACTTCAAAAAGTTAAAACAAAAGAAAGGCCTTAGCGCCGCTGTCTGCGAACTAATGACTTATATCAAAATTATTTTTTCCGAAATGGGATATTTCGTTTCGAGACTTAAAATCAAAGATTTGGTTTGTCGTGTTACGGTTGCGGAAGCGGATGCGGCATCAACCGCAATACTATATGGCACTGTGTCTGCGGCGGTTTATTCTCTGGTGGGATTTCTTCACTCTTCTATGAATTTAGAAATTAAGGAAATATATATAAAGGAAGATTACGAATCTGCTCATGGAGAATTTC
>JAZNUZ010000187.1:0-2353 GCA_045592605.1 Acutalibacteraceae bacterium | reverse complement strand
ATTTGACTTCAACAAACAAAATATATTTGCGAGTTTCAGCGACTATATCTATTTCACCATATCGTGAATGATAATTCATTTTTGAAATAATGGCGCCGTTTTTTCTTAAAATATCCGCCACCATCAGTTCGGCTCTTCTGCCTACACTTGAACTGCTGTTCATATAACACCTTTAAGAAAAGACTTTCTATGTATCTCACAAATGCCGCTTTCACGTATTGCATCGTAGTGTTCGCGTGTTCCGTATCCTTTATGCTTTTTGAAATTATAACAAGGATATTTTTGGTCGTACTCTAACATTAACCTATCACGCGATACCTTCGCCAAAACCGATGCCGCCGCAACCGACATAGACTTCATGTCCCCTTTAACCAATGCAGCCGCAGGAACACTTATATCCTTTGGTATCCTGTTACCATCTATTATAGCAAAATCGGCTCGTTGCTTTAAAGTGTCAATAGCCCTGTTCATAGCAATATATGTGGCATTTAAAATATTAAATTCTTCAATTTCTTCAACCGAAGCAAAAGCAATAGAATAAGCAACTGCCTTATCTATTATAATATCAAAAAGTTGTTCTCTTTTTTTCTCGGTAAGTTTTTTGGAGTCGTTAAGGCCTTCAATTTCGCAATCATCGGCTAAAATGACTGCCGCCGCACATACAGGACCGGCTAACGGACCACGACCCGCTTCATCCACACCGCATATTAAATTATAACCTTTAGCGCGGAATTCTTTTTCAAAACTAAAATCAGGCATTTTCTACTCTCTCCAATGAAATTTTACCGATTTTGCAATTCCTAAATTCTTCCAAAAGCATATTCGCCGCGCGTAGAGTATCGGTTTCGCCGCCGCGTATAACCATACCGCGTCGTTTACCAATCTGTTCTAACAACTCGTATGCTTCACAGTCAAAATCAAGCGCACCGTATCTACTGACCAACAATTCCTTATAATTTGCCGATAAAATCTCTATCAGTCTTACAGCCAAAAGTTCGATGTCAACAACGCCATCACTGACAGCACCCGTAAATGCCAATCGTTCACCGACTGCGACATCTTCAAATTTAGGCCACAAAACTCCCGGTGTGTCAAGCAGCTCAAGTTCTTTATCTATAGTAAACCATTGATTTCCGCGTGTAACACCCGGTCTGTTTTCAACCTTAGCCTTGTTATTGCCTGAAATCTTATTGATAAATGAAGATTTACCGACATTCGGTATACCTACTACCATAATTCTGAGCGGTTTTCCCGTCATTCCTTTTGATTTATAAAGTTCAAGTCTGTCTTTCAAGCGTTCTTTAACCGAAGTTTTGAAAGAATTCAGTCCCTTGCCGCTTTTACAATCAATCTCAATGGCTATATGACCTTGTTTTTTAAAATAAGAAATCCACTCAGCCGTAACAGAAGCATCTGCCATATCGCATTTGTTTAACAGAATTATCCTTGGCTTATTTCCTATTATATCTAAAATATCGGGATTTCGGCTGCTATAAGGGATACGCGCATCAATTACTTCTGCAACACCATCAATAAGCGGCAGAATTTCGGAGATTTTGCGCTTGGTTTTGGTCATATGACCGGGAAACCATTGTATGTTCTGTTGTGTATTTTCCATTAATAAAGTCCCCCAAAACCATTAAGTGGGAAAACTCTGAACAACGCCTTTCCTAATATATGGCGCGTATCAACCATTCCATTATCACCGATTGAAGAATTTCGGCTATCGGTCGAATCATTTCGGTTATCACCAAGAACAAATACACAACCTTCTTTTACTACTACGGGGAAATCGATATCACCGCGGAGATTTGTAGAAGATTTCGTATATTCTTCAACTAATGCCACACCATCAACATATACCTTGCCTGAATTAAAATCAATATCAACTACCTGGCCTTGAGTGGCGATTATTCTTTTGATTATCGGGGTGTTACCATCACTGTGATTAAGAATATTGTTTGCATTACGTGAAATTACGACTATATCACCGCGTTTTGGCTCATAACCTAAATTAGATATTACAACAACTTCGCCCTGATTAAGTGTATTTTGCATTGACCTTCCTTCGATTGTAACGGTCTTGAAAACAAAGGAAAACAAAACCACCAAAATAATTATGGCAGTTATCAGAATTTCGAGCCAATCAAACAGTTCATTTTTAAATGAAAATGATTTTTTTGAAACGTTTTCTTCAGTTTCGTTCTGCGTTTCGAACTCATATTCAAATGCATCGTTCATATATAACACCTACCTTAATTAAAGCAAAAAAAGGGGACCAAATAAAGTCCCCTTTTTTAATCTCTTAACCGATAAGTTCCTTAACCTTTGCGGCTTTACCAACTCTGTCACG
>JAZNUZ010000186.1:0-5469 GCA_045592605.1 Acutalibacteraceae bacterium | reverse complement strand
ATTTGTCTTCCTAAGACCGCTTGGCCTCCGACTTCGATAAAACAATAGTCAGCTACGATAACCTTGGTATTGCACGACTTATATATCAGTTGCCAACAACCCTTTGTGAAACATATTTAAGAGAAGTTTTCAAGCGCGGCTCTATTGAAAGCCTTGACCGTGAAACATTGTTTACTATTCAAAAATTCTTTGAAAACAACTTAAATGTTTCGGAAACTTCAAGAAAACTCTTTGTACATAGAAATACACTCGTATACAGACTTGAAAAAATCAAGAAAATAACTGGTCTTGATTTGCGCGAATTTGACCACGCGATTATCTTCAAAATAGCGCTTATGGTTAATAAATATCTGAGAGCTAATCCTATTAAGTATTAATTGAAAGCAGGATTTTGTAAAATGGATTTAGAAGTTCAAAAAACCGAAAAGCCAATTATAGAATTTAACGGTGTTTCTAAAACCTACGTGGGCGGCACACACGCGCTCACCGATGTTAATATAAAAATTAACCGCGGAGAATTTGTTTTCGTGGTTGGTTCTTCTGGTGCAGGTAAGAGTACATTTATGAAACTTATTATGCGCGAAGAAAAGGCAAACACTGGTACTATTACGGTTAACAATTTTAATTTAACAAAAATGCGCAGAAGACAAATTCCGCATTTGCGTCGCACAATGGGGATAGTATTCCAAGATTTCAGACTTATTCCTACAATGAATGTGTTTGATAATGTTGCTTTTGCAATGCATGTAGTCGGCGCTCCAAGTAAACAAATCAGAAAAGAAGTTTCAAAGGCACTCAGTTTGGTGGGCTTAGGAAACAAAGCACGTTCAATGCCTAATCAGTTGTCGGGCGGTGAACAGCAACGTGTTGGACTTGCCCGTGCTCTTGTAAATAATCCGGATTTGATTATTGCGGACGAGCCAACAGGAAACGTTGACCCTAATATGTCTTATGAAATCGTTTCACTTCTTAATGCAATTAATCAAAAAGGCACCACAATCCTTATGGTTACTCATGACCATAATCTTGTAAGAGATTTTCAACATCGAGTTATTATGTTGGATGGCGGTAGAATTGTAGCCGATAATGCAGGAGGTCTTGAATAATGAAACTGCATAGTATGAGATACCTTGTTAAAGAAGGCTGCAAGAATGTCTGGGTTAACCGCTTGATGACCATCGCTTCTGTCGGCGTACTAACCGCCTGTATGGTTTTGATTGGTCTGGCATTACTTATTTCAATGAATGTTGATAAAATTATCGGCAATCTTGAACAGCAAAATGTCGTTATGGCATATTTCAATGATAAAAACTCTGTATTGTACGGGGATGCTGAACCGATTTTGGCGGAAGGCGAAACCTTTGATATTGAGAAAATTTCCGATACTCATTATTTAATTCATAACCAGGAAGAAGCAAAGGCAGTATGCGAAGAAATCGCAAAACTGGATAATGTTGCATCGGTTGAATTTATTTCCAAAGAAGAAGCCCTGGAATCTGTTAAAAACACTATGTTGGATGGACAAGATGAATATTTCGAGTTTTTAGATGAAGAAAACGGAAATCCGCTTTCAGATGGTGCCAGAATACACCTTAATGATATGGCGACTTTCAATGAAACTGTTGAGCGCATTAAAACCGTTAAGGGCGTAAATTCTACACAGTCGCAGGGTGATATGGCAGAAAGAATTAATGCCATTAAAAATGGTATTGGCATAGCGGGTGCTTGGATTATCGGTATTCTGCTTATTATCTCGTTGGTTATTGTTTCTAACACAATACGCGTTACTATGTATAACAGGAAGTTAGAAATAAGTATTATGAAAGCCGTAGGTGCAACCAATTCGTTTATAAGGATACCGTTTGTTGTAGAAGGTGTTTTTATCGGCCTGATTTCCGCCGTTCTTTCGGAAGGCGTGGTTTATTTCTGCTATCGTGTAGCAACCGAGACAATAGTTTCTACACTTGATAGAAATCAAATTATCCCATTCGAATCTGCAGCACTAATGTTGTTGGCGATTTTTGCAATTATTGGTGTGTTCGCAGGTATCTTCGGAAGTGCGATAATGATTGGAAAGTATCTGAAAAAAGAAGGCAGTGAGTTTTCTGCAATCTGATAAGGAGAAACTTATGAAACAATCCTTTAAAAAGGTATTAATGATTTTTTTAGTCTTTGTGCTTTTGTTGGGCACGTTTTCTTCGGCTACCGTAATTCCGGTAAAGGCGGATACTAAAAGTGATGCATTAGCTCAGCTCGAAGAAAATAAGAAAAAGGAAGCTGAGTTAAATGCACAGATTAACGAAGCTAAAAAGAATAAGAAAGACCAACAGGCATATAAGAATCTTTTGGATGCAAAAATAAGTAATTATCAAAACAGAATAGATATTTGTAATGATCTTATAGCCAAATATAAATCTGAAATTGCCGAAGGCGAGAAAAAGATTGAAGAATCAAATGAGATTATTGCTGAGACTAAGGAACAGTTTAAGCGTAGATTACGCGCTCTGAATAATAGCAATACAAACAACTCTATTCAGGTTCTCTTAGGGGCAGAATCTTTTTCTGATTTTCTTATCCGTTTAGAGCTTACTAAATGCATTTCAAAACAGGATAGCTCATTAATTGATAGCCTGATTGAGACAATAGCGGGTATTAATTCTGAGATAGATGCTAATGAAAAGCGCCAACAAGAACAGGCTGAATTGATTAAAAGCCTTAAGGCAGATAAATCTGAACAAGATAAAATTGTTGATGAAGTCAATGGTGTTATCAACGCCATCAATAAAGATATAAATAATGCGGAGAGTCAGATCAAAGCCTTAGAAGAACAGAACAAATACTTGAATTCGCTTCTTTATGAAGGCGATGTTGATGCCGTTTTTGATGGCAAGTTTGCTTGGCCCGTTCCTGGACATTATTATATATCTTCTCCGTGGAAATGTAGCTGTTCGCTCCACCGCGGCAATCATAACGGATTAGATATTGCGGGTGGCAATATTAGAGGTAAGCCTATTGTTGCAGCGGCATCCGGTTGGGTAACGAAATTTGTTAATAGCTGTAGACATGACTATAGAAAATATTCCAGTTGCGGTTGTGGTAGCGGATTTGGTAATCACGTTCGCCTTTCACACGGTCAGTATAATGGCAGCTCCTATCTTACAATTTACGGACATATGAAGAGTGTAGTTTCAGGAATGCACGATAATAAGTATTATAATCGCGGTCAGGTTATTGGCTATGTCGGAACAACCGGCTTCTCTGCGGGTGACCATTTGCATTTTGCGGTTGTTGTTAACAACGCCTACAGAAATCCGAGTAATTATTTATAAAAATGACTAAGAAAAAATTTTTAAGATATGCCTTTTTGATTTTAGCGGTTGCCACTATGGTGTATATTTTTTTGATGTCGGCGCAACCTGCCAGTATTTCGAGCAAAAGCAGTGGACGGGTTATTGAAAAAATCGCTAAAATCTTCATTAAGGATTTTGAAAATGCTACACCCGAGTATAAAATATCGATTATAGTTATGTACCAGAAACTTGTCAGAAAATCGGCACATTTTATTATTTATAGTTGTCTTGGATTTTCGGTCTGCGGTCATTTACTAACGTATGCTAAACCAACCTTGCTTTTAAAAAGTGTTATTTCATTTTTGGTTTGTTTTTTGTATGCAATTAGCGATGAAATACATCAGTTGTTCGTTTTTGGCCGTAGCGGACAGGCATCAGATGTTATCCTTGATTGCTGTGGGGCGATATTCGGTATTTTGATAATTCTGTTTATTTTTTTCTGTTATAAAAAAATTAAGGTTAGCAACAGAGGTGCTATTAAATGAATAGTAAGTTATTAATAAAGCAAAACGGGGAACTGTTCGATAAATTGCAAATAGCCAATCTTAATTGCAGAAGATTGACCGAAGAAAATATTAGGTTAAAAGAAGAAATTGTCTCGTTACGAAGTCGCTTATCCGATGAACTAAAAAAAGTCAGTGAACTAACAGTAGCCCCGCAGGAAGAAAGCGAAGTTTTGGATAACGAAGAATTAACTCAGGAAGAAATTGTTGCCGAACCGATTGAACTTTCTCCTGAAATTGAATATGGCTCAAAAATTATCGGTGAGATTGTTATGTCGGCTACTTCTTTCAGTAATAGGTTATCTACCGAAAAGAAAGAAAACATCAAGGAATTGCTCAATCTGATTCTCGGTCGGACAGAAGTTGCAAAAGCCGAAATTCTTAATATTATTTCAAGTGAAGTATCATTTGAAAGTAAAACCGATATGATTGATAAAACACGTGATGAAGCAATCGAATATTTCAAAAGTGTTATTGAACAATAGGAAAGGCAAAAGCCTTTCCTATTTTGTTTTTTGTACGATTATTTACCAATGTTTCTGGCAATAATTTTATTGTACGGAGGTGTTGGTTTTTGTATAAAACAAAGGTGGTAATTTGCGGTGTTGATACATCAAAATTACCTGTTTTAAAAGAAAGCGAAAAAACAAAATTACTGATTGAATGTAAAAAAGGAGATAAAAGAGCAAGAGAAAAACTGATTAATGGGAATTTAAGGCTGATTTTGAGCGTAATTCAACGTTTTGTCGGCAGAGGCGAAAACCTTGATGATTTGTTTCAGGTTGGTTGTATCGGACTCATTAAGGCGATTGATAACTTCGATGATAGCCATAATGTGAAATTTTCGACATACGCTGTTCCAATGATTATTGGCGAAATCAGAAGGTATTTAAGGGATAATAATTCAATACGCGTCAGTCGTTCGATTAAGGATACTGCTTATCGTGCTATGCAGGTCAAGGAGCAACTCACCGCAAAGCTTAATAGAGAGCCCACTGTGTCAGAGATTGCTTCTGAATTGCAAATACCGATAAGTGATGTCGTAATAGCTTTAGAAAGTGTCGTGGATCCCGTGTCCCTTTATGAGCCGATTTATTCCGATGGCGGTGACACAATTTATGTTCTCGACCAGGTCGGTGATAATAATGATGACCGAAATTGGTTACAGGAAATTTCGTTCAGAGAAGCAATAAAAAATCTTAACGATAGAGAAAAGAAAATTTTAAATTTACGGTTTATGCAGGGTAAAACACAGATGGAAGTATCTGAAGAAATAGGAATTTCACAGGCACAGGTATCCCGACTCGAAAAATTTGCCCTGCAAAAAATTAAAAATTGAAAATTTTTCCGCTTTCAATCATATAAATTATTGGGAGTGATTTATATGATATTCAGAATTGATGAGTTAAAAGATAAACAGGTCGTGTGCGTGAAAAACGGCGGAATTTTAGGCAATGTTTCGGATATTGAGTTTGATACTGAAACCGGAACGCTTACCGCAATTATTATATACGGAAAAAATCATTTTTTAGGACTTTTCGGCAAGGAAAACGATATAGTGATTCCTTGGAAAGATATTGAAGTCATCGGCAACGAAACTATATTGGTTAATTGCG